>NZ_JAMXFI010000002.1:99978-195383 GCF_025460875.1 Microvirga yunnanensis | reverse complement strand
CTAAGGCCACATTGTTAGGCGCCTGTGCTGATTCCGATACAGCCAAAGCGCTGGCCATCAGGCATATTGGTCGCGTCCTTGAAGGAACGGCTGGGGTCCGAATCTCCCTGGAAGGGGAGCGCCTCTGCTACGCACGAGGCGCTTCTCTTTACCAGGACAGGACGTGATCGCACGATCATCATGGATGGGAGTCAGGATGAGCTCTCGCGACAAGTGCTGATCGCTACGCTGGTGATCTCGACCTGGCATATGAGCGGAAACGCGGGGTCCTCAGCAGAGGCTCACGCGGCGCTACGCTGACGGCGCCGATGCTCGCAAAGCTCACGGACGAGTGCCGCATCAGGCAGCAGCCCTCCAGGCAGTCACCTGCGGCCCTCCCAAACCCACCTGAATTCCGCTTCAAACTCGGATCCCTTCATGCGGCGGACTACCGTCGACAGACTACCACGGTGAGCCTGAGATAATTGGCCAACCGACGCAAGGCGCCCGAAATGAGGTGGCAGGATCGAGCGCTGCTCGGCCAGGTCGAGCCAAAAAGGAAACGCTCCAGCCAAGAGAGGTTCGCTTTAACTCTCAGCCGGAGCGCCGTAACTCCCGTAGGGGCAACTACTTGAGCCACGTCTCATAGGCTAAGGGGTCTCCATCCATCCGCAACTGAGCAAGAGGAGTGGGTCTTTGGTCCTGGACCACGCCCTGTTTCCTTTCAGGAGTAGCTCCGAAATACAAGGGTTTCGGCGAAGGTCGCTCGGTCCATCAGCCGGTTGAGGGATGATCACAGGCTTCTGCGCATTCTCCGGCGGCTGTCGATCTCACAAGCGGATCCAACCTTGAATCTGACGGACGTAAGGACAGAAGAGCCAATCAGCTTTCTCCTAAAGGCCTATGTGCCGGGCTCGAAATTTGAAGCAGCATTGGCGGACCTGAGAGCGGCTATCGGCAAAACCGGAGGCGCTTAACAGGATCGGCAGCACCGGGACGAGAGGCGAAGATGAATCGAGAACAGCAAGCCGCTCGGATCGAGAAGATCGTTGCGACTATTGCCGAGCGGGCCGTCAGCGTGCCTCCTGATCACCGCTCCGCCTACATCCGGGATGAAGTTGAGAAGGTGCGGCAAGCCTTCCTGCAGACCTATGAGGCTGATGAGGGGCTGAGGGGCTACGCCATGGAGTTCGTCGACAAGATGAGCGAGTGGATCGAGGCCCGAGTTCACGCGCTGGAGACCGGGGCATCCGGCGAGGCCAAAGCGGGGGAGGGAAGGGAGGAGCTAAAGTCCTGAGCCAGGAGCGTGGCATCGCGCAGATGGAGCGATCGGCGTTGCAGTCGACGCAGTGAATCTCTCGCATGGCAGACCAGGACGGAGGTTCTGATCAGATTCCAAACGCGGCTGGAGCCGCTCCCCACAGCCACAGGGGCTTGCCAGGCGGCCGTGGCGTTCGCTCGCTTGAGCTGATCGGGACGATGATGGAAGTCATGCCACCATAGATAACAATGTAGCCTTGCCGCCTGAGATCGCGCTCGGCCTCGTTCAGGGTTTCGAGCCAGGGGCGGAGAAAGTTCAGCATGCGAGCCTCACATCAGGAGAGTTCCTTCGGCTAAGCAAGAACCATGCCCAGAAGTCCGATAAGGCCCGTCGCTAGCGCGGGCAAGCAGCCCTTGAGACGTTGGCTAACCCATCTCATCCCACGGCGCAGCAAGGGATCCCTATGCTCTACCCTCCAGGGGGCTGAGACACAGAGGCCCGCCCACAACTTCGTTAAGCACAGCTGAATGGTGCCTTGCCCTTACGTACTAATGCGTACCTCTTAATGAGTAGATTGGGTCGCATTCCCTTGCCCAGCCAGGATTCTTCATCATTGATGAACATGCAGGATTGGCTTGGGGCGACACGACGGGGGCAGGGGATGTTTGGCGATCAATACGGCTGTGCGGTCGGCTCGAACGGCGAGGCAGGTCGCTCCGATCAGCAGATCGTCACTTCATTGCTCTGCGGAAACGCGCTGCTGGGCGCGGGGCTCACGCATCTGCTGACGGGGACCCGCTTTAAGGTTATCGACGGAGGACGCCCCGGAGAGAGCGTGTTAGCTGGTCAGGCTGATCCAGTCCCGGCCCTGTATGTCATTGACGCCAGCGGATCGCCCCAGCAAACAATCACCCTTGTTGAAGACGCCAAGCGGCATCACCCCTCGGCTCGCATCGTGGTCATCGCCACGAGCTTTGATCTTGGCCTGGTCCGGCTTGCGGTCGCGGCCGGGGTGGATAGCTTCTGCCTCGCCACAGTTGACCGTGAGGTGCTGATCAACGTCCTCGAGCTGACAGTTCTGGGCGAGCCGATTCTGCCGCGGAGCGTGCTCCAGTCCATGCTCGATGAAGCGTCCACGGTTTCGGCTTTGGCTCGCACCCCTTCGGGATCCGAGCACAGCGCTCCTGATCCGAAGGTGGGCAAGCTGTCGCCTCGCGAGACGGTCATCCTGCAGTCGCTGATGGGTGGGGAGGCCAACAAGGTCATTGCCCGGAAGCTCGAGATCACGGAATCGACGATCAAGGTTCACGTGAAGTCGATCCTGCGCAAGATCGGGGCTGCCAACCGCACCCAAGCCGCCATGTGGGCCAACGAGAACCTCCGACCTGGCGATCGCCCTGTCCTCAATGCTTAGCACCTCACCAGAGAGGGTGGTCGCCAACAACCTTCTGCTGAGGATCATCTCGGCTCATCACCGTCCTTCGGTGCCCACCGAGACATCGGACGCGATCAGGAGATGCTGGTCGAGTTCCGGGTTAACCACCGGGTTGCATTTGAAGCAGATCCCGCCAAACTGTCGTGCCCTGTCGGTCGTCGCAATGTAACATTGCATCGATTTGATCGACCAGCACCTCTTGTGGAAGGCGGACACCCGATGAGCACCACCCGTGTCTTTCTGCTCGCCTCCTCCCTGGCTCGATTGATCGAGAGGGAGAGAGGAGGTCAGCTTGTCCGACGAGGCTACTTCCCGGAAGGACCAAGCCGCAGCACCCATGTCCAGCTGGAAGGCGAAGCAGGGCACCTTGTCCTGGTCTCCCCTCATCCCGCCGGGATGCACGAGGATCTGACCGCGATCTCCCGCCTGCAGGCCGAGGCTCTGCTCGAGTTGGCTGCCGGACAGGTCGAACTCCAGAATGTCAGCGTGGACATCGGCTCCCACATCGCCGCCGTCCACCGCTTCATCAGTCCGGGACCGCTCGATCTGATCACTATCGTGTTCAAGCAGGACAAGGCCGCGCGAAAGTTCCGGCCTCCGGCCTGGTTCGGGCCTGAGGTCACCAGTGATCCCAACTATCAAACCCGCGCCATCGCTCTGGCCGGTCTGCCATCCCCTGCAATGATAGAGGTCACGGACGCAGCCCTCCACAGCCTGCTCGATATCTTGGACAATCGCGCTGGCGAGCCCCAGCCGCAGCCATCCCAGGCGGCGCGTGCGCCTGAGGCTTCGGAGCCGGTCTTAGATCCTGCGGCCGAACAGGAATTCGACAGGCTCAACATCGAAGACAGCGTGATCCGGGAACTCGCCCGCTCATTGCAGCCACAGGGACGCTGATCTTGTCGTCAAGATAGTTGAGCTTGCATCGGAGAGGATCCTTGCCTGGATCCATGCAGGGAAAGCACTGGCGGCTTGATCAGCTCGGGGTGTCTGTGTCAGGGGAGGCACAGGTCATCCGCCGAGGATGAGGACAATTGATGGTTGCCGCCCAGGCCGAAAATGATGATGGATTGATCGGCAACTCGCCTCTGACAAGAACCGACAATGACCTACAGCCTGATCCAGCTGGCGCCCGGCGCCTATGATCTCCTCCTGAATGGAGAGGTCGTGGGTAGTGTGGTGCGCAACAGCTCCTATCAGCCTTATACGTGGACAGCGGAACTCCTCGAGGATTTACCGCCAGCACGCAGGCCAGCACCCTTTACCGACCTCGAGCATGTCTTCGCCTCGCTGGAGGATCTTTGTGATTGGCTCGGAAATCCGGCGATGAAAACCAACAATCGCCATGGTGACGCCTGGGAGCGGTGAGCATCCCCTTTCGATGGAGTTCAGACAGGATGCTGATCCGCGTTCACCAGTGGTTCAGTGGTGGGCCGGCATCTTAGGATACCGGTTGCCCGACCGTACTCCCGGCCAAGCCCAGGACCCTCGCTCCCTCTCATCGTTGGACTTGGTCGGGTTCTAGCCTCAATCCGTAAATGTCGCCCCATAATGGACCCCGTCTGTCCAGATCAAGCGAACCCGAGCGGCCGCCCCATGGTCTGGCATTTGCAGCTGAAACTCCATGGGAATGTCGGCTGGCTCAGACACCACAAGACGCACTCCGGTCTGAGACAAATCCCAAATGGCGCATTCAATCTGTGCCGGAGCCGTCTTGTCTGCGATCCACCCTTTCAAGGGGGCGCAGAAGCGCTCACTCGAACGACGCTCGGGCGTTCCAAAGGACATGCACATGTTCCTACGACGGCGGAAGGCCACTGATAGGAGAGCAGGCTGACTTGGGGCTTTGCTGCTGAGAGAGCCGGCAGACCCGATATCGCGCCAGGTCCGACGAGGAGCCCGGGAGGGCAGTCCATCCGTGCCAACTCCCGGGGCTCGTCGATAGCTGTCGTCGACAGGCAGCCGAGATCAGACTGAGCTGATTTGCCGGAGGTGACAAGCGGCTCAATTGGGGCGCGGCAGCGTGGCACACTTCTCGAGATCCAGTATAGACGCACCTCCGGGCAGCCGGTTCTCAATTGGCGGACGGCCATGAGCCACAGGTTTCCCGAAGTCGTAGTCGATCGAAAGAAACTCATCTCTGATCCAAAACTTTGACTGATCATCCTGCTGAGGCCAGAAACGGCCTTGTTGCAGACCGCGCCAGAGATTTCCGCGTCTGAAACCTCTGGCGCGGTTTTCTAAAGATCTCTGGGGGCCGGTAGGAGGAAGGATCCCATCGCCTGGGACGGCCGCAAAATGGGCTTTTCAGGTCCTTTGACCACGAATCGGGTAGCGGCTGGATCGAAGTCGAGTTCCAGGTCCATCGCAGCCTTGAGAGCTTCAGCGTTGGCCGGTCCATAGAGCCGGTCAAGAGACGCCGCATCGTCAGCGGAAACGAGAATTGAAAGATCCGTCTTCTTGGCGGCTGCGGCCAGCTCTGTCATTCCCGAGATCGGCTCGGCCTGATCGGTGTTTGTGAAGATGAACACGGCTGGCCGCTGTGGCTTGTCAGCCGCCTGTTCGCTGCGGCCGTGGATCGCTTCGTCAATGATCTGCTGCCACAGGAGGCGGGTCAGGAGATTGTAGGCCGCGGCATGCGGGCCGTGTCGGGTCGGGCAGCACACATAAACGGTTGCCGGGCCGCTGATCTCGACCCCCTCAGAGGTACTGATGTTCCGGTGGGCCGCCCACTGGCCGCGCGGATCGCCGGAAGCCCAGGACGTCTCGGGAGTATGAAAGGGCACCAACCGTTGCACGATCGCGTCATGGATCACCCGACGGCGCTCATCGGAAAGAGCCGCGTAGGCGCGCAATTCGAATAGTGCCCTTGGGCTCCCGGACCTGTCGGCGGCGGCAACATAATCAGCAGCTTGATCGTCAAGATGGTGCTCGATGAGGACCGTGCACAGCCCCATCAAGGTCGGCTCGACCAGACGCAATCCGCCGATGTTCGCGACCTGAGCGGTGGCGAGCTCCAGCAGGCCCCAAAGAGCGGAGATTGCTTCCTGCTCGATGGTGTCGTTGCCATCATTCGTTTTGATCTCTGGAATCCGATCGTATCGTTCTGCCCATTGGGTGATGAACGTTTCCGCGATGTTGCGCAGCCGTCGGGAGCGGGTTTCCGGATCGGTGCCCAGATTGATGTCAGCGAGTGGATTGTAGGAGCTCCCGCTGTGCCACCGAATGCGTGAGACGGGTCCCAGTTTGGCCCGGGTAGCAGCGGTGAGGTCGTAAACCTCTCCGGTCGGGTCGTCGACGATGTAGCTCGCCGATGTGCCCCGCAGAAGGGTCGGGACGATCACCCTCTCCACCCGCTGGCGCGAGCTGGCTCCAAGGAGGAGGGTGTTCGCGTTCCGGGTCGTGCCGTGCGGAACGCCCCGGCGGTCCTCCCCGAGCGTGAGGATCGCACCGTGGGGAGCGATGATGGCATCTTTAGAGAGCCCTAGTCCAAAGAGTTTTTTGAGAAGGTCTTTCACGTGGTCTGATCCGTTCGGGTGGACAGGAAAGAGAAAGCGACTGAGAAGTTCGAAATTCTGTTACGCAGGAGAGGAACGCACAGGTCCACGTTTTGCAGAACTTTGCGGCAGGTTTTCGCAGCCAGGCGAGAACAACGACACGCTCGGCGTCCATCGCCGGGGTACGTCATCCCCGTCCGCACACGGAACCTGCGGAACGGTCCCTGGTGACGGCGGTCGCGAGCAGGCTAAAGGTCGCTCAGATCGCCCGATATGAAAGGCGCTCCTGATGCTCGGGTTCTTAGCGGGACAAAAACACTCGAACTTGTCCAAGCCCACGGCAGGACTTCCGGACGTCTTGGAGCCCTTCGCGGCCGAAGGGGCGTCGCGGCTATCGCCGCCAGATACCATGGGTGGACCGGCCTGAAATCGTCACATTCGTACGCGACGTCGGAGGTGACGCTTCGTTAACCATCAGCTCGCCCAAGGCCACCAATGCTCCGACCCCTTGTTGCCCTTGCCCTCGTGCTCGCGACGCCGGCCTTTGCTCAGACCAATAGCCGTCCCGACATCATCCGCGGCCTCTGCCGTCCTGATGGCTGCGACGAGTTCGCCATCCTGGCGGCCTCTCCTCTGACCAGGACAGGGGAGGGCACACTCATGCAAACCCGGGTGAAGACCTTCCATGCCAGCTCAAGCGGACGCAGGGAACTCAGTGAGGAGAACGGGTATGTGTACTGTTCGCGAACCAAGCCAGCGATTGTGGCCGAGAAGGCTGGGCGCACGATGGCGTTTTATCTCGCGCCGTTCGCCACCCGGGAGAGCCGCGAGACCATCCGTCAGAACGCCAACTTCCATGCCTTGTACTTCAGCATCTGCCATGGCATGGAAGCGGGCCGGGCGGCGGTCCGGAACCTGCCGGGTGTCGCCCAGGAGCTCGGCTACAGGGTTGCTCTGCCCCAGTCGCAGTCTGTGGCCCTGAGCGGGGTCGAGGACATCCTGCCGCCTGAGAACCGGCGCTCAGCCGAGGCGAGGAATGACAGGCACTCGGCGCCGCCAGCGAGCACGCCGCCTGCCGTGGCTCAGCGGGACTGGGCTATCGACGGGCCGGCTGGCGAATTCGGAGGATACCGTGAGGCGATGCCACCCCGTCCGCTGCCTGATAATGTGGAGCGGGAGGAGGGGCTGCTGGCCGGTCCGCGCCGCCTGACCAACCGCGCCTTTGATGCCCTTGATGAGGTAGGCGACTGGATGCTCGGACGGCGATACTGATCCGAAGGCAGAAGTGCTATTTGTCATGGCGCCAGCGTAAGCTGTCCCCAATAATCTTCGGACAAGAAGTAGCCCATGAGCCCGTCGTCACAATGGACCCTGTTCCTCGCCCGCCCTGGACGAGAGCGGCAGCACGTCATCCGGGATCCTCAGGGCGAGCCCCGGATCCTCTTTGGTGAGGACGATGGCACACGGATCAACGATCGTCTGGCGAGATATCTTGTCGAGAGCCTGAATGCGGGTCTCGTTGTTGACGACCCGAACCTGGACGAGGGCTGGTTCCTCGACAGCTCGGGCGACGGTAACGAGCAGGATCCGGCCATTCTCATTTGCGACCCCGATTTCGAGATCCGGCTCGAGATCCTCGATACGGGCAGCCTTGAAGAGGATCGGGCGCTGGGCCGAAAGGTTGTGGCCCTGATCAATACCTACTTCACCCAAAACGAAGTTTCACAGCCAAGCGCTGCCTCCGACAGCGCTTCACCAGAGAGGCAGCAAACCGGCTCCCAACGTGGAACCATTGAGAAGAGAAAATTCTCCCGGTCAGGTCCATGACCGACACCCGCTAAGGACTTTTTGTCAAAATACCTGTTGCCAGCCAAGTCTTGTGTAGGCGCAAAAGTTAAATTGTCAGCACTGAGCAAAGGCAAAATGTCCCATTTGCTATCCCTAATGAGCTCAGCTCATCTTTGCGTGTTCACGTGACCGGCAAGGCAAGGTGGATCACCACTGGGGAGCGTAAGCTGTAAGACGCCGCTCGCTTAGACACCCGCGATAGCTCCTCGGAGAGTGCCCATGCACGTTGTCATGCTCGCCTACCCCTGTATGACCCAACTGGACCTGACCGGGCCCTTTGAGGTGTTCGCCCGATTCGAGGAATTGTCTCTTCATCTGGCCTGGAAGTCCTCCGATCCGGTCGTCGATGGGAGTGGGCTGGGCCTGATACCGACCACCACCTTTGCCGATTGTCCGCAGGCGGACATCCTGTTTGGTCCTGGCGGGCCTGGGCAGATCAACCTTATGGCTGACAGGGAGGTTCTCACCTTTCTCCAGGCCCAGGCTGAAAACGCTACTTACGTGACCTCCGTGTGTACGGGGTCACTGGTATTGGCCGCCGCCGGTCTGCTGACGGGCCATCGTGCTACCTGCCACTGGCTGTCGCTCAACCAACTCGCCTATTTTGAAGCCGAGCCTGTGGCGGAACGTGTTGTGGTAGACCGCAACCGGGTGACCGGGGCGGGTGTCACTTCCGGGATCGATTTCGCTCTGACGCTCGCGGCAGCTCTGTTTGGTGAAGATCGGGCCCGGCGGGTGCAGCTATCCATGGAGTACGATCCCGAACCACCATTTCCTGGAGGATCTCCGAGCAGTTCTGACCCTGCTGTCATTGCGACGGTGCGGGAAGGATCGGCCGCCTTTCAGCAGCAGCGAGAAGAGGTGGCACAGACTGCGGCGGCTTTGAGAGCGCAATTTAGCCAGTGTTCAGTGAGCAGTACTGCCAAGTGATATTTGCCTCGGTGAGTTCCCTCGAAGGGCCACTCAGACTGACTCATTACTGGCTCCTCGTCAGCAGCGCTATACAAAACTTTTGGACACGTTCAAATGACACATCACCCAGTTCCATATAGCGTCGTCAGCGAAATCATGCGAGCAGGCGACCTGCACTAAGCTAATGGACTAGCAGCTCGGCAGGGGCTTCGGATGAGCACCGAAACAGCACGACTTCTTCTGCGGCGGTCGACCCGAGCAGATGTGCCAGCGCTTTACGGATTCCTCTGCGACGCTGAGGCGATGCGCTACACTCATCACGATCCTACCCTTCGAGGATAATTCATAGCCTGCCCGTTCTGAGCGCTTAGGCCCAGTCCGGCCGCCTCCGCTGCTCTGCCAGGATTGCAGCCGCATCCCAATCATGCTCAACGGCCATCATCTTGACGTGCCATCCACCTTTGGAGCGTTCGGCTAAGGCGTAGCGGGCATGCGGTGAACCAGCCGCCATTGTATGCGGGAAGGGAGCATCATCGTGAAAGGCTTGAAGCCCCACGCTGCTCGGGTTCACGATGAGCCGACCGTCGTCCAGGGTCATAACCCGCGGAATATGAGTGTGACCGCACAGGATCAGGGAGGCGCTGGTTTGGCCCGCCCGGGTGGTCGACTCATTCCGTATTGCCGGACGGCAGCTTCCATTCTCCAAGGTTTCGAGGAAGTAGGTGAGATCACTGTCTGGGGTCCCATGAACCGGGAGTACATCGTCCCCGATGAGAAGGGTCTGTGGCAGGGTGGCCATCCGGGCGCGCTGCTCGGAGCTTAAGTTCTGGGCAGCAAAAAGGTCCGAGGGCCCCATTTAATCCTGCGATATGGTGAGAAGCTGACGCTCATGATTGCCGCGTACGGTCGGCAATCCGAGGCTCATGAGCCGTTCGGCCGTCGCTGAGGGCTGCAACGGCCCGAAGACGGTATCTCCAAGATTGACGATCAGATCAGGGCTTTGCTGAGCGATATGCGCCAGCACGGCCTCCAAAGCAGCGTGTTTCCCATGAATATCCGCGATGGCTGCAATCTTCACAGCTACCACTGAGCAAATAAGGCGGGACCTGACAAGACTGCACCACGCTTACCTTTACTTCGCTGGGCAGCAAAGCCTCTGCGTTTCATGATAAGCGGCCTTAGCTGAAATCGATACGGCAGTCCTGCCCTGCTTCATGGGGTTTGTGGTTACCGGCACTGGCAACGGCGCGAGCTTTTTGAAAGGGAGCCTCGTCCTCCCGCGCAAGCTGTCCAAGCGTGCGAGCGCCCGCCGCGTCCGGAGAGGAGCAAAGCAAGCTCTGAGCTTCTGCCAATCATGAAGTGCCGTAGGTGCGCTGAGCACCCCGATGAGGTGGACGCCCCCTCGACAGCAGCACTGTGCCATGATGGCGCTGTCTATCAGCCATATACAAGGAGGCCTCCGCGGGAGAAGTTTGCACAATTGGATTTCTCCGTTCAGGTTGGACGAGTTGGGCTTTGCCGGCAAGCAGGCCCTGATCCGAACTGTGGTGCGACGGACCAAGATCGACCGCAACCACGTTGAAGTCGCCTTCCGCGTTCCACCGCCAACACCTGCAACCTCAAGCCTGTCGGAATCTCCCCCAGACAGCGATTTTCGGCGCCATTATACGGGCGATCGTGGAGCGCACGATTGTATGCTCGTGCGCGACGGCTGCCTGGCCAAGGGAGGGCTTGCCGGCCACCACTGAGATGGGGATCTACCTCGCGATCACGAAGCTGTTCCGGGCGAGCGCTTCCTGGCGGCCTATGCCCGTCGCCTCGATGTGTGGTCCGGTCCCGCGCTGGAGGTGGTGCGCCGCAACTCTGACAACCACATCGTGCTATTTAAGCCGTGATCGTGGTTGTCGGGGTGAAATCGTGGCGCTGCCCTGCTATGTCGAAGAGGCGAGGTGTGTGGTGCCGGCAGACCGCAGCCGCTGGGCAAGCGCGCGGAACGGGTCGGCTCCAAGAGCGTGAATCAGCCCTCGGGCGCCGATGTACTCGCAATTGAGAGCCGCCAATTCCTGGCCAAGACGCAGTGTTCCAGAGAGCACGGACCCGTCTACCTGCCAGCCGTGATCCAGGATTTGCCAGATCAGCGCTGCTGTGACCATATCGCCCGCTCCCGCCGTGTCGATCACTGACCGAGCGTCGACAGCCGGAAGGGAGATCCAGTCATCGTCCGGGGATAGCCGGAACTGCAGGCCGCGTGCGCCCAAGGTGATGATCATGGTTGACGCCGGCGGCAAGGCACCTGCGACGATCTCCGCCATCCGCTCGGCTGAGATTTTCACAATGTGCGCGAGTTCCATCGCCTGCCGGAAAAGGTCAGGGTCCCGGATGGCGGATGGCTCGAAGATGATGAGGGTACCCTGTTCGCGAGCCCATGTGGCAGCATGGAGAATAGGGGCGGACACACGGTCGAAGTACATCACTTGAGGAGGGACAGCATAGCGAATGAGGCGCTCGACGTCGGAGGCTTCGATGCTGGACCACCGGCCCAACGAGGTTCCGGTCAGGGGATCGACCCGGCGAAACTCATGATGCCCAGGGGCGCCACCGTCTTCGCGCGCGACGAGGTGCTCGATCACGGGCGTCACGATGCCGGGGTCGGCGCGCACCATCGACACGTCGCAGCCCAATCCTTCCATCTCGACTCGGACCTGCCGGCCGGGGACATCGGCTCCGATGCGATAGAGGCCTAGGGTGCGCGCGCCAAGGGCGGCCGCGTTCGCAAGGACGTTGCCGCTGCTCCCGCCGAGGGCACTGAACGCAGGCTTCCCGTCCGGGCTGAAGATCCGGTCGAGGGCCACGAAGCCCGTGGCAACCAGCAAGGGATGGCGAGCGTGTGTCATAACGGGCACCGGCTTTGGACAGTGTCAGGATCGCGGATCAGCGGGACGGAAGCAATTCCGGTTGGAAACGCCAACTGTCGCCACTCTGCGACAGCGCGGCGAGATAAAACAGCAAACCGTCAGGGCCGGAGCACCCTCCCGGAAGCAAGTTCCAGCACGTCGCCAAGTCCGGGGATACCCGATCCACACTGAGGGAGAGCGGAGCGGACAGAAGCTCAAAGTCGTTTCCCGGCCAGCCTCCCGAGTCGCCGATGCATAGGCTTTGCGCCTGAGGATCCACCCTTTGGCTTCGCAGCGTGGCCAAAAGGTTCAGTTTCGAGACCCCCTCGGCGAGCACATCAACTGTGTGACCCGAGCACAGCATTCTTCGGTTGGGCAGCCTCCCCGCGTCGACTCGTTGAGCCAGCAGCCTTCGCAAGGCGACGGGGCTAACGGGCCGGCGCGGAACGAGGGACAGTTGATATGGCTTCTCGCCCAGGCGATCCAACCACCGGGCGATTTCCTCATCGTCGGCGAGGGCGCGCGCAAAAGCGGCTAGCGATGGATCAGCCGGCAGGTTTCCGTTGGCGGGCGGAACCGCCAACGTGCCGATATGGCCGCCATTGTAATATCCGATCGTGATCGCCGGCCAATGCCGTTCGGGCAGGACGCTCTGGAGTTCCTCCGCGATGGAACCTCCACGGCCTGTTGCGAAGCCGATCCGCAAGCCGCGGTCGAGCAGGTGGACGAGGGCGTTTACGATGCCAGGACCGGGCGGGGTGCCCGCATGCCCGGTCCAGACGCACGTTCCGTCGTAATCGAGAACCAAGCTATCGATGGGCGTGTCGGCAAGCGCCGACATGAACGCTGCGGCCGCGGCGGCGATGGGCTTCGTGGTCGCGACCGGGACTCCCGCGTCCCGGGATGCCTGCGCCTTGCGCCGCACCGGGGGAGGCTCCAGCGCGGGCCGCACCCGCGCGAGGTCCTGTGCGTCGTAGAGAGCCCGTCCAAATTCCGCGACACCGGGCCGACCCGGGTCGACGCCTTGCGCCTGTCCGATCCCGCGGGTGAGCTCGTAGGCCGCGAGGAGGGCCGAGATTGGCCCACCGGGACGAGCGGAATCGATCTGCACCTTCACCCGTGGGATGGCGGCGGGAACCGCGGCCTCGATCGTCGTCCAGAGCGGCTCGCCCGTAGGCGACACAAAGCCGATCAGGACTGTCTCGGCGGCGCGGCGGTGAAGCCACACATGCCGGCCATGGGCGAAATTCCGCAGGTCAACGAGCTGCGCGTTGCACAGCGCAGCTTCCCACAGGTTTGTTTCCAGGACGGAGGCGGCGGGCTTGAGCAGTGGATCGTAGGCGATGATGGCCGTCGACCGTCGTAGTGCATCCCCCGTCGGGTCGTGGAGCAGAATGTCTACGCCCGCCTTCGGGACGATCTCCTCCATGGTGCCCGGCACGGCGTCCGGGTCAAGGGCGCGGGCAACGAGCACAGCGTTCATGAGGAGGCTGTGCGTCGCCAGAAAACCGTCTTTGGGCTCCCAAGGCTCGAAGAGGTGCAGGCAGGTTCGCGCAAGGTCGGCCGCGCGCGCTGTCAAGGCGGTCCCGGCCCGGTTGGTGAGGACCGAGATGCGGGCCGGCTCGACCTGGGCGGCAGCCTCCAAGGCAGCGGCAACATCGGCATTGGCCCCGCCGGCGCTGACAACCCAGACATGGCGGCCCTGGGCCCGCTCCGGCATCGCAGCGATCTCAAGGGGGGTCACGGCCTCCGCCGCGCGCCCGCCCACCCGACGTGCGGCGTCGGCGATAAGGAGGGCGGTGATGTAGGATCCGCCTGATCCTACCGCCAGGACATCGGCGACGCCGCTGAGCGCGAGATCCTGGCTCAGGCTTGAGACATCCTGCTCCATTGCCTTGCGCCACGTGAGCGGCAGGGTTTCCAATTTTGCGTCAAAAACGGTTCGCTGCACGGAATCTACGCATTTGCCACGGTCCTGGAGGGAGTGCTGTAGGCCGGACGCAGCTCCTCCCGGATCTCTTCCAGGAGGCGCCCAAGCGTGTTCTGGCCTTGGCCGTTGACCTCGCCCCAGAACCGGTTGACGGGCGAGTCAACGGTGGCGGACTCTATCAGCCGAGCGGCCCCGGTCGAGAGAAGAATATCGTGGAGGTCCCTATGCTGTGAGAATTTCGCCCGCAGCACGGCACGCATGCGGTCCACCTTGGTCCGCGACCAATTCGGCGCCACGTCCCAATAATAGAGGCCGTGCGCGGCCATGGCGAGGAGCGCCGGGCTGGGCGCGGCCATAAGCCACTCGCGGACCTCGGGCCGGCGGGCCTTTCCGAACTGGTAAGCGTGCTCGGCGGTCGGGAACGTCCGGCCCTCGAACTCCATCGTCCGTCGATAGAGATTGCTGAACACGCCATACGGCCGCTCGCTGGCCCGGTAAAAGCGAATCTCGTCCATTGGGACACCCCTTGCCCTTAACTCAATTTGTGCAATAAATGTATATGCAATAAATTGGAAAGGATCAAGCGGTGCGGCGCAGGCCCGGACGACCCAGGAGCAAGGTGAAAGGGGCGGATCGCGCGGTTGCGCGTATCCGTGCAGTGAAGGAAGAAATGCGCCTTTCGGATCAGGGGCTCGCTACCCTCGTGGGAGTCAATCAATCCAGCGTGCATCGGGCTCTGACCAGCCCGCGGCCAGCGTGGACCCCCACTATGCAAAAATTGTGGGCTTATGCAAAAACGCGGGAGCGGCGGAGACCGGCGGAGGGCTCCGCTGACGAGCTCGATGCCCTGCGCGGGCTGCTCCGTGACGCGTCCGGGGGCACGCTCGAAGGGCTTGAACGCCTCGCGCAGATCATTAGAGTGGTGGCCGAAATCCGTCGGGCCGCGATGCGCCCGGAACTCCCATAGTCAGCAAGACCGGGCGAGTCGCTGCCACAGGGCAGTCATGGCCGGCCCGCACACGTGTGTAGGCAATGAAACAGGCGCTCGCCGAGCGGATGCTCGCGGAAGTCATGCGGTGGGACGTCGGGCGGCTCGGCGAGGAGTGGCCTGTGCTCGATCGCATGGCGCGGCTCAAGTACGACGAGTACCAGCAGTTCCTGCCGGGGCGCAAATTTATCGAAAGCCTCGGGCTTTGGTTGTGGCAATTCAAAACCCTTGAGGAGCGCGAGGCGGCGTACGCCTGGGTCAAAAGGCGGTTGGTGTTCATCTCGACCCAAGAGATGCGCCAGCTGATCGAATCCGCGTTCCCTGACGTAGTGCAGCCGATTCTGCTCAGGAAGGCGGCTGGGCGGATCCCGAACTGCGCACCGCACCGCCTTCTCAAGGTCATGCACAGCCCCGAGTACCAGAGTGTCCGGCGTCGAAGCCTGTTCCTGGGCCTGAGCGACGGCGCGCGCATGGATATCTTCCGCCGCGCGGCGGGCCTGAGCAATGAGCAGGTATGGCAGGCCTACGAGGTTGGCGATCCCAAGGCGAAACGCTTCCTCAAGGACCTGCAGAAGGAAGAGGGTCCCGATGCGCGCTTCGAAACCATCTTCCTGATCGACGACTTCACAGCCAGCGGCACAAGCTACATTCGGAAGGACGATGGCAATTGGACCGGCAAGATCCAGAAGGCGGTCAATGAGATCCCGTCCGAGCTGGTCACGCCCGACCGGGAGATCCATATTATCCTGTACATCGCAACGACCGGGGCCCTGGTCCATATCGGGGATCACTTGGCCCGCTTCGCCGCCGAGAACCCGGTCGGGCCGGTGCCTAAGGCCGCGGCCGTGTACACGCTGTCCGGACAGGTGGCGGTGAGCGACCAGCACCCCGAGGATGCCGAATTCCTACGCCTCATCAGAGGGGAGGGATACTATCGGACGCGGCCAATGGACTCCCACGAGAAGAAGGGCCGCACCGACGACATGAGGCTGGGTTACGCGGGCTGCGCATTGCCCGTGGTTCTCGTTCATAATACGCCAAACAATTCCGTCTATCTCCTGTGGGCGAACGAGCCGGAAGCTGTGCATGGCCTGTTCCCACGAGTGACCCGGCACAAGGACATCTGACGTGACCCGCAACGCCTTTGCGCTCCGCACATCGGAGCAATCCTCGCCGGACGATACCTTCACCCGCTATTTTGCCGCGGATGCGCTTCAGATCCTGCCGGACGATGTCTTCGTGCCGGGAGCCCTGGTCATCAGGAGTGCCCCTGGAGGGGGCAAGACGTCGCTGCTGCGGATGTTCACGCCCGGGCCTCTGCTGCAGGTCGCCCGCAACCGGAAGAATCCTCCATACGACGAGATCTACAGCCAGCTCGACGCGCTGGGCACCTTCGACAGGACTGGTCCTGGGATCCTTGGCATTTATCTGTCGTCCAGCAGCGGCTACGCGGAGATCGGGCCGCCTCTGCCGGAGGAGCTCTCCCGTGGCCTGTTCCGCGCCCTTCTCAACGCCCGCATCGTGCTGCGGACCTTACGCGCGGTCTGCGCCTTGTCCGACCTTGACTACCCGAGCGGCCTTGGACGTCTGCAAATCGAGACGGAGCCGGGACTGTTCGATCAAGGGGCGGTGCCCCAGGAGGCGTCCGCCACCGATCTGCGGGCGTGGGCCGAGCAGACCGAGGCTCTCTGCCTGCGGCACCTCGACACTCTCAGCGTGGGCGAGCCGCGCGGGGGCCTTCCGGCGCACCCGGGCATCGACGCGATTCGGTGGCTTGCCCAATCCCGCTTCTGCCTGGACGGCGCCCCGCTGGCCCACCGTCCCCTCCTGATGTTCGACGATGTCCAGCGTTTGCGGCCATGGCAGCGCGAGATCCTGTTCGCGGAGTGCATGGAGCACCGCACGGCCGTCATGGTTTGGCTGGCCGAACAGACCAAGGCGCTTGATCCACAGGAGGTGCTGAGCGCAAGCCGCAGTAACAGGGACTACCGTGTCATCCAGCTTGAGAGGGCCTGGAGCGACAAGTCGAAGCGGTTCCAGGCCTTCGCGACCGCGATCGCCGACCGCCGCCTGCGCCAGGTCGGCGACGATCTCCAATTCGCGGCCTCCTTGGCGAGTGACCTCTCCGACCAGAAGATCCAGGCCCGCATCACCGCCGCTGTGAAGGAACTGCGCAAGGAGATGTCAGAACGGGCGGCGGCGACGAACCGGTATGATTACTGGGTGCGCATGGTTGCGGAAAGCGATCACGCGACCTCGGCGCAGGAGGCGATCGACTGGGCACGCGTGGGCATCCTGATCGCCCGTGACCGCAACAAGCCGCAACGATCGTTCGACCTGGAGCCGCTCCCGGACAGCGACCTGAACGCGTCTGGCGTCGCGCAGGCCGCAGAGCGTTTTGTGGCGCAGCGGTTTGGAGTGCCATACTATTACGGCATCGAGCGCATCGTTCGCCTCGCCTCGTACAATGTCGAGGAGTTTCTGCAGATCTGCGCGGCGCTCTACGACCTTATCCACGCTTCGCGGGTGGTCCGCAGCCGACGCCCCACGGCCGTCTCGGCTGCTGACCAGGAGGCCGCGGTGCGCAAGCTCGCTGAACGGCGCTTTGCCGAACTGTCCAGGAGTGTCCGTCACGGCGAGATGGCCCAAAAGCTCGTTGAGGCAGTTGGCACGATGTCGCGGGAGCGCACCTACGAGCCGAACGCTCCCTACGCACCTGGGGTCACGGGCTTCGGTTTGAGCGCGGAAGACCGAATCATGCTGGCTGATGCAGCCTTGGGCAAGAAGCCGTCCCTATCGATCTACACCGATCTGGCCGCGGTGCTGACCTCATGCGTCGCGCAGAACGTGTTCGATATGCGGGATATTCGCCATGACAACCGCGAGTTCACGGTGTTCTATCTGAACCGTACCTTGTGCGCCCGCTTCGATCTGGTCTACCACATGGGAGGCTGGCAGCGCGTGTCGCTGCGCAGGCTCGCCGAGTGGTGCCGGGGCTCGCTTCCGCAGGCCGTCGGCCGTCTCAGCCTGACCTGAGGCGGGAGGCTTTGCACGATGACGAGGTGGTGGAATCCCTACAGCCGGTTCGTGGGGCCGGGATTTGACGGCTTCTGGTCGGAACATCTCGCGCGACCGCGCAAGCTTCTGTTCATCGTAGGGGTTGGTTTCGACCCCCGCGTCCTCGGCCCCTTGCAGAAGATCGTCGCCGCCAAGCCCAACGCGGAGCGCCACTGTATCGCCATCGATTTCCAAGACGGCTTCACCGCCGACGAGGCGGCAGGGGCATTCCGTGACGTCAACCAAACCGGCCTCAATGCATTGTTCCCAGGCGGAAGTCTCGATGTCCGGCGCTTGGAGCCGAACGATCAGGACGGTATACGCAGCGTATCGCGCAACACGGCGCTCATGCTCGGGGACGTCCGGAGCTTCTCCGGGTACACGGACATCGTTCTCGACATCAGTTCGCTGCCTCGGATCATCTACTTGACGATCTTGAACACGCTGTTGACTTGGCTTGTCGACAAGGACGCCGAATGGCCGCTTGGGGCATCGACGAACCTGCATGTGGTCTACGCAGAGGCCGCAGGCATCGACAGCCGCATTCAGAAAAAGGAGCTGGAGCCGGACCTTGCTCCAATCCACAACCTGTCCATTCGCCTCGACGAAGAGGCAACGGAGGCATGGCCGACGGTCTGGTTTCCGGTGCTCGGCGAGGGCAACGCTGAAATCCTTGCGCGAATTGCCGATCATGTTGTGCCTGAGGACGTCTGCCCTGTGCTGCCGGCCCAGACCGCCGACCCGCACCGGGCGGACAACATCATGCATGAGGTCGGCGAGCAGCTGTTCGAGCGTTTCGAGGTCGATCCCCGTGACATTTTGTATGCCACGGAGGACAATCCGTTCCAGCTGTACCGAAGCCTTCTTGGTGCCATGCAGCGCTACGAGGAGAGCCTTGCACTTGTCGGCGGTGTCCGCTTCGTGCTCTCCCCCCTGTCCAGTAAGGGACTGTCCGTCGGTGCCCTGCTGGCCTGCTTTGAGAAGCGGTTGACTGGGAACCAGGACCAGGTGAGGGCGGGGCTCGCCTACGTCGAGACGAGGCGCTACGAGGCCGGTTCGCTGAGCGCGGACGACCATGGCGTGCCGGTTTCGTTGTGGCTTGCTGGCGAGTGCTACCGGATGGACTGAGCGGCTGCCGCTCGACGCTTGCCCGACCTGAGCCGCCAAGCGATCAACGCCGATGGCAGGTTTATCCTTGCTGGTCATGGTGGGGGCCTTGGGGTGCGTGACGTCAGGCATCATCATCCGCAATAACCTGCTCGCTAAGGCGTTGGCGGGCCGCTTAACGCGGCATCTGCCTGGATCGCCGAGCGGTGGGCCTAATAGAGACCCCGCTCCCGCTCGTGCTTGTCGTCCAACAGGGCATGCTCCTCCTTGGTGAGTTAGACCGGGAAGACGTAAGTCTCGGCCAAACCCGGACCATTGTCGCCAAGTCAACCCCCTGGTCACGGCGCAACAATCCCTGAAGATCTCCCTCGTCGTAGCCTCCGTTCTCCATGCGTGTCCTCATCCGCCGCACGAAGCTGTCGTCGGAGAATGGCTCAAAGCCCCTGTCCTCGGGAGCTTCCCAGATCTTGAGGACGGACAATCGACGGGCTAAGTGTTTAGCTGTTTGGTGGCGGAACGTTGTTGGGACCGGTGCGTTGGGCGACTGAGGAATATACTTGGCGCTTCGATGGCTCGCGGCGCCCACCGCGTGCCTAGTGGAAGATCTGATGCTGTCCCTTCATCCCCAAGCCCGCACCACCCCCGCCGTTCACCAGCAGATGAACCGCGCCGAGTTTTCCGGAGGCTGATTATGGAACAGCACAGTCTTAGGAGGTACCGCGTTGAGAAAGCATCAGTTTCTCTTGATCGGCGATATCGCTGGGAGCGGTTGCTGAGATCGGCAGATCGTGCTGCCCCGTAATCATCACGCTCAGTCCTGCTCGCTCATCGTGAGTCGTCGTGACGCACGGCAGACCACCAAGTTCGTCTCGTCCTACGCATCGAGCTGGTCAAGCGGATAGATCGCCGCTTTCCCGATTCACAAAGCTAGGACCGACACGCATCGCGCCAATTTCGGAGCGTTGCCGACCCTGATCTCGCCGCGATAACGCTCGGACACTTCTTCAGCTGTCAGGTACTTTCTCTCGCTCATCTCGGCACCGCTCCATCACCCGTGCTCACGGTGAGAATAGCTCCCAGTGATCACGGCTTGAACTGATCCGAGAGGCTGCCGGTGGGCAGAGTTGTGCCCTCACACGACTGCTTACCGCAAGTGCGCTGGGGCGAGACAAAAAGTCTAATAACCGGGCGCAGTGCGAGCCTAGCGACGCGCAATACTCTCATCTCAGGCGAATGGCGCGGATTTTTGCGCCCAAGCTTGGCCGTCCAACAGTGGCGGCACCATCGACTGCGGCATCGAGCAGGCTGGTTTTCGACATGAGGTGATGGACGCCCTCCCAGAGCGTTTTGGCAGCCTGGTGCTCCGCAATCGTGCGCTCAAGATGGTCGTCGTAGTGCTCGCCCTTGATCCGGTCGCGGCCGATGTAGAACAGGACCTGCAGGTCAGCGAGCTCTTCGACCGTGAGAAGCTCAAGAACGGCTTGGTATAGTTCGTGCGCGATCCGCGCCTCCTCTCGAAACTTGTCCCAGTCGCGATCGAAGTAGTCCATGCCGAGATCCTCGGGATCGTAGACCTTCACGGGGTGCGCCTTGGCCCACAGTTCAAGCGCAGCGATCGCCTTGTCGTCGCTAAGGTAGCGCAGTTCGGATTCGAGACCAACCATGGCGGCGAGCGGGCGCGACCGGCGGATCGCATCAACGGCCGCAGAGAACTTGCGGCTCCCGAGCCCGAAACGCTCCATGACCTGCCGCTTCTTCTCATCGAAGCTCGGTTCGCACCACGTCGCGTGGTCGCCTAGCACGCGCGCGATCTCCTCGAGATCGGCGCGCGAGCACTCTTTAGTATGCGTCCCAGTCGGCCGCTCGTCCTCGAGATCGAAGAGCCGGTTCTTCAGGCGCTCAAGTATGGCGCTCATCGCGTCGATGCTGTGCCGAATCAGCGGCAGGTTGACGATCGCGATGCCGCCCAGGCTTTTTCCGCCGTCGCGATTGGTCGCGTAACGCAATTCCTGGCCATCCTCGTCGATCCCAGCCAGGCTGGTCACGAACGGCTCGAGCTCGCCAATAATCCGAACAAGCTGGGCATCGCCGACGCCTGCACTGCGCAGGTGCTGCCAGTGCGAGTGGATGTCGTGGTTCACGGGATGGGTGGCCGCGATCATCTCAATCCGGTGCAGCCGGTCAATCGCGAACTTGAGCGACAGCTCCAGCGCGTGGCGGCAGTTGTAGAGGATCGGCATCGCTAGCGTGTCGCGGCTCGCGAAAAGGCGCTTGTCGATGACCGCGGCGATCAGCTCGCGGGCAGCTTCCAGGTAACCGTCGACATAGTTCAGAGCGTTGCCTTGAACGCCAACGCACGCGTTCCACTCGCCGTCGGCGATTACCTCGAAGAACGGGTCAATGGACTTGGGTTTCGTGCGGGTATCAGCCATTCGTGAGACCTAGCGCGACCGGCCAGTCGCTTCAAGTGATGCGGGCGGCGCTAGGGGTACGCCGTCCCTCAGGTCCAGCGCTAGGGCAGCTGGTTCTGAAGCGCCGCGACGGCCTCGGGTGAGCTTGGCTTCACATAGGTCCCGACCGTGACGGTGCCGACGTGCACGCCACGGGCGCGGAGATCCTCGAACACGGCTTGCGCGATCTCGGTAGACATGTCTGACGTTACAAGCTCCCTGATAACAGGCGAGAGTCAATTCGGGTCTCTCAGGTTGTAAGCGCGGCAACCCTGTTGGCCCGACCTTTGCTTCAAGCACCCCGATATGAAAAACGGCCGCTGTTGCCAGTGGCCGTGAAGTTTGTTGCTATACCAGGAAAATGGATAAATAGCGCGTGGGAAGGTACGGCGTATTGGTTGAGGAATGCTTATCTCGCCCGCACAAACTTAAGACTAACAATGTCAAAGCTTATGGTTAATGCGCTGCAGGAAAGTTGCGTGGGCTAGATTGCATTGTTCAGAGTGTCGTTTGTTTGCCAAACTGCTACTTGCGATTTTACCTCATAGGCTTGTTCGTCGGACTGAATTCCGAGGGCGATGGTAGCGCCCCACGCTCCGGCTGTGACGGTGACCGTTCAAACCGGCACCTTCGCTTGGTCTGATCTCTCCCCCTCCGCAACAATTTGCAGCATGTCATCGGGGAGCGGTCTCTGAAGTTTCAGGGCCTCTTCAGTCGGAGCATTGAGCCAGATGTCATATTCTTTAGGCGTGGTGAGGATGACCGGCATCGCTTTCGGATGGATCGGCCCCACTACGCCATTCGGCTCCGATGTCAGAAATGAATAGAGCAGGTGTTCACCTTCGACAGGATCAGCCTTCGTTCCACGTACGCCGGTCCACGGCCGCCAAATGCCAGCAAATGCGGCAAGGGGGCGCTCTTCATTCAGGGCGAACCAAACGGGTGTCTTACGGGGACGGGTATCCTTGTATTCTGAGAAGGACGTCAGGGGCACAAGGGCCCGGTACTGCGGCTTGAGCCAGGCACGCCAGAACGGCGAGCCAACATTGCGCACGTTCGTCACCGGATGATTGCCGACCTTCGGCGGAGGAGGGAACCCCCAGCGCATCTGGATCAGCTCGCGCTCGCCACCATGATTTCTGATGACCGGCGCCATCTGGTCCGGGAAGATCGCCGGCAGGGGAGGGAGGTTGCCTGCGCTATCGCGGGTAACATCGAAGGCCTGCCGCATCGAGGCCTGTGTTGCGTACGAGCTATAGAGATTGCACACGGGTGGAACCTTCCGTCTTGGCATCCGGGCGTTCGTTTCATCCAGGAGCATTTGTCTGCGCCCAACGTGACAATAAGCGCTGCCCCGCGCAACCCTTCAGGGTATAATCACTGCAATCGGCAGACCGCGTTTTGATTTGCGAATCATGACGCATTTTCGGTCCGCCACTTCACTCGTTTTCCATTGTTTTCAGATCCTTGACCGATGCGGCCAAACTCCAACCCTGCGGAATCCTTGCCTCAAATCTCCGTTTCGGAATCCGGCCGGCGGATCGGTGACAAGCAGGCTGAGCCCTATCAGGCTAGGATCGCAGCATCCGTTCGTGAGGCCATTCGACGGGGACGCTCAGGTGCGGTGCTTGCACCTACTGGCAGCGGCAAGAGTCTTCTGGCGGCTGGCGCCGCCGAAGACGCGATCGATCTGGGGAAGCCGATCCTTGTTCTCCATCCCGATGTTTCCCTGCTGCGCCAGAACTATGCCCAATTCCAGAGCGTTCCGGCTGTCAGAGGGGCCCAGACCGCGTTCTACGTCGCCAAGAATGAGGTTATCGGCGACGGTCCGATGATTCGGAATTCACTCGACGCAAATGTGATCCCCGCCACCAACATGTCTCTCGTCAACAAGCTCGATGACGAGGAATTCCTGCGCTCCCTCGACCGCTTCGGCAAAAGGGGAGGGGTGGTCCTTATCGACGAGGGGCACAAGGCTGCGGCAGATGAGCTCGCAAAGGTGCTCTCCCGCGTTGCCCATGCTGGTGGCTCCGGCATTGTTTTGACCGCCACACCATTCCGGACCGACGGCAAGGATCCGTTGGATGCCTTCGGTGCCAGCATCGAGCACGACCTGATCGACGTTGCCACCTATGACGAGGTCCTGGCGACGGGCCGCACGGTTCCCACCAGGTTCGATATCGCTACAGGAGAATTCGAGGCTCATCTCGGCACCGACGCCGTCCGGCTCATCGAGAGCGCCTTCCTCGCACTGCTGGCCGAGAACAAGTCAGTGGATCAAGCCTCCCAGCAGGCGTTCTCGCGGTTCTTCAAGGAAGGTGCGAGTGAGGGTGACAAGGCGATTGCTGCCCTCATCGTAGCCGCCGTCGCCAGGATCTGGGCGAAGCGTGCGGCCAGTGCCACCCTGGCGATGATCCATTGCGACAGCGTCGAGTTCGCCAAGGAGCTCTCCGGCTATCTGGCTCAAGAATGCCTCCCTTCCGGTCATCGTAGGGAAGGAGAGAAGCCCCGCGTGGCCTTTGTCGTGGCCGGGGAAATCCGCGTCTGGCGCAACGGCACCGAGGTAGGGTTGAAGGACGGCGAGGAGCCAGGTCGCAAGATCAAGCGCGACGATCTCCTCGATGCGGCCCGTGCCGGCGGCTTCGACATTCTGGTCAACGTGAATGCTCTAGGCGTCGGTACCGATGTTCCACAGACCGACCTCAATATCCTGGCCTGTCAGGAGCGATCCATCGGCCCGGTGAAGCAGATCAGTGGGCGAGGAGAACGGGCTCATAAGGCGTCTGGGAAGACGCACCAAGTCTTCGTCGACGTCGGCAATTCCATCCTGCGCATCTTCAGCGACATCGACGCCATGCGCCGGAACGATCCGGAGCGCTGTCGGCGTCAGATCCGCGGGCTGGCCGCCCCGATCCGGGAGCAGTTCGAGGCATGGTTCGACAAGGATCCCAGCCTTCGTGAGCAGATCGAGGAACGCCAGCGTCAGATCCGCCTCCGCATGGGCGAGGGGGATAGCGAGCAGTACGACGATCCGCTCGACCCCACGATGGAGATTGGCGACGAGGACACCCTTCCGGTGCCGAAGCCCTTTGCGGCCGGTCTCATGGCGACCGGAATGCGTCGGTACGATTCCGAGACCAAGAGATACTCCAGCCGCGTGGCGCTGTTCTGCGACCTTAAAGAGTTCAGGCTTTTTGACGAGGAAGCTGCCCCGGATCTCCCGCGCTGGCTGGTTGCCACCCACGACGAACGGACCGGGGCGCAGCAGGCCTTCCTCTGCAAGACCCAGGATGTGGCCCGCAAGTACGTGGCCTTCGTTGGCATCCGCCACGACGGCGACTATGAGAGCGCCAGCCCCACGGACAAGCAACGCCGGTTCCTCACGAGCCTTCAGCAGGCACGGCCTCTCGCACTCCCGTGGCTCACGGGATTTGCAGCACCGGCCAACGCGACCCAGATGTCGGCCGCCATCGATCTCCTCAAGGACAAGGCAGGACTGCTTGCCAGGTTGCTCAATGTTGCAGCTGTCCGGCTGGTCGAGCGGGCAACGGGTGCTCACAGCCTGCGGCCTGACCTCCGCTCGGTCGTTTTGGACCGGCCCAACCAACTCACCCCACAAAGGCGCGATCTTCTCGCCGCCTACTGCCGGCTGCGCCAGCGGTTCGCCGATCTCTATCCCTATGCGTTTGGAGGGAAGCCGACGGCTTTTTCCGTCACGACCTTCGACCCGAGCGTACTGCCTGAAATCAAGGCCATCGTGGCGAACACGAACGTGCGATTCTTCATCATCGACAACCCTGAGAAGGAAGAGCAACTCCGCCCGAGCCTCGCCGAGGGCCTGATCAAGTCCTCCATCGTGGCGGTCGGCCCGAAAGGTCCGAGCGAGCAGTGGATCCGACAAAAGGCAGGGTTCGGCCGCCATGACGATGCAGCGCGTGCGCGGGAGCAGAGTTTCCGGGACTATCTCACCGACCTCGCCGATGGACCCGTGAGCAAGGACCAAGCGATGACAATCACGCTCGCAAGGACCGAGTATCTCGAGATCGTCGCTGCGAAGCCCGGGAAGGAACTCATCAGAGCAATGCCTTCAGCCGTGATGAACCTCTTGCTGCTCCTCGGAGAGGAAGGTGGGATGCCCGTGCCAGGGGAGCAGGTTGAGCTCATCCAGGACGCCATTCAGAAGAACCGGACAGACATTGCAGTCCCGTTCTCACTACCCCGGCTTTGTGCTCGATACGCCCAGCGACAGGTGCCAGCGCAGAAGAAGGTCCTGAAGGATCTGGAGAAGGCAGCAACCTTCAAGAAGAATCGGGATGCATACTTGCGCTCCCAGAAGCCGACATCCCTAGCTTCGTGACAGCCAGCATGCTTCAAATAAAACCGGCTGTATCGAACGAAAAAGCCCCAGCCGAGAGTGTAAGGGATCTCGGCCAGGGCCAACTCCAAGCATTAGGGCTATGGAGAATGTTCGGGCTGATACGCAACGCGCCCGTTGCAGGCAACTTGGACCGGCCAGGCTTAACATTCGGTGTAGGCCGCTAATCCCAACCTAGAGCGCTGATGGTAAGAACCCAACGGAACGTAGTATCTCGGTGTTGCTAATAGGCGCTTGCGGCCCGCGCCTGTACTTGCGGCGACACGGAGCCTATCCTAGGCCATCGCGGCAGGGCGCTGCAGATGACCGATGAACTGGCATTTAGGCGGGAGGCCGCCGCCGAGTACGATCATGCTTTTTCGCATGTCTCAGCCCATTTCGTTCCGTTCCTTCTGCGGGCTGCACGGCTTGCACCGAGGCAGCGCGTTCTCGACGTGGCCACCGGCACCGGCATCGCCGCTGAGGCGGCAATGGACGTCATTGGCCGTGAGGGATCAGTCGTAGCCACCGATATCTCGCCCGAAATGATCGAGAAGGCGCGCCAGCGCCTCGGTCGGACGCCGGGCGCCTCAGCAATTGTCGAGGACGGCCAAGCCTTGTCGTTCCCGGACGAGAGCTTCGATACCGTCCTGTGCCACCTCGGGCTGATGTTCTTCCCCGACCCGGCGCGTGGTCTCTCCGAGTTCCATCGTGTGCTCCGCCCCGGGGGATGGGCGGCGGCCTCCGTCACCACCTCGCCCGAGCGCTCCTACAACGGGACGATCAGTTTAGCCGTGGCACGCCACCTGCCATCCGCGGCCGCAGCGATCGCTCACAGGTTCTCGCTGGGCGATGAAGGGCGGTTGCGCTCGTTGCTCGAGGGTGCGGGCTTCCGGGATGTGGACATCAGCACCGAGGCATATCGTTTCACGCTACCCTCCTTCGACGCGTATTTCGGACCCTTCGAGCGGGGCGGTGGCTCGTCTGGACAGGCGCTAGTCGCGCTGCCGGAGGAGGTCCGCCGCGCCGTGCGTGAGGAGATCCGGAGGGATCTTCGCGACACGGGCGGTCCGATACAGATCGAGGTGGAGATCCGGATTGCTTGCGGTCGACGCTAGCAGGCTAAACGAGTGCGTGATGCCCTCGCCTGACAACAGCGACGATCTTGTCTGGGTCGTTATCCCAGAGGAAGAGCCCCGGGGATCATAGCCGGAACTCTTCCGCCTGGCGCTATCTTCGCGCGCAGATCAAGACAAATGCTGAGCAAAGTGTTTGTTCATCTCGAACATGCTCACCTTGTCCTTGCCGCCAAACACCGGCCGGAGCTTGTCGTCTGCCAGGATCTCACGCTTGTTCGCAGGGTTCTGCAGGTTGTTGGCCTTGATGTACTCCCACACCTTGCTCACCACTTCCGTGCGGGGCAGGGGAGACGATCCGACCACGGCTGCCAGCTCGTTCGACGGCTGCAGCGGCTTTGCCAGAGCGGGATTGGACTTCTTGGCTGCTTTGGCTTCGGTCATTGTAAAACTCCTAAACTGCGCCTCGCTGCAATCCGCAGGGGCAAAGAGGGGCGGGACCATGGCCAGCAAGGGCTGAACACTCCCTTAATCCCGGTTTGATCGACCAAATGTCAGGATCAGTGTTTCAAATAAGAGGTCCGATCATCAATATCCACGTCGTTTGCCATGCGGCTTTGCCATCATCCGCTGCATCGCTTCCTCGGCCCGAGCCCGGGCCTCTGCATCGTTACTGAGGTTGCGAACCTCCGAGGGTTCCTCCTCTTGATTGATACCATTCTTGCGTGCGCGCCACTGCTTTGCCTGAGCGGCAGTGGCAGCAGCATTGGCCAGCTTCTCCAGCCGATCCAGCTGGGGCGTACTGGCTTTCGCATTGGTTTCCGTTTGTTCGTCCTCTTGCTCGGGGCGCTTTTCCATCTGTTCGCTTCCTTAGGCTCAACGCTACTGGCTATGCTATGCCGTTACATGTTTCAATGTCAGGGGGAATTGGTTAACTCCGTCTTAACCATAAAGGTCCGAGGTACGCCAATGGGAAAGATCCATCATGGCTTCATAGCTATCGTCGTCCTCGCGGGCCCCGCCAGTCTCATTCTGGCCCATGAGACACTCACGCAATCGCCGGCCCGGGAAGTGTTTGAATCGTTCGATCCACCACCTATGCTAAGGCAGGCATACACCCAGTGTACGGAAGCTCCGAAGGAGCAGCGGTCGATCCAATGTGACCAGTATCTCGGTTTTTTCGAAGACTGCGCCGCTCGTAAGAACGAGTGTGGACCACAATCCGTCTATGAGGTTTTCGCCAAGCTCATCCTCTCAGCGCCGCCGAAGCGACCGACCGTCGAGAAAGTTGCTACTCCTGCCGATGTCTAATTCAGCATCAGCTGACAATCTCCTCCATTCACCTGTGCGATCCTGATAAAATAGCCTATTCCCGCGACACAACCGCTATCTCGGAAATCACCAAACAACCGGTCAACACGTGGTCCGAGGAGTGGCAGCGCGAGTGCGAAGCTCGCGCAGTCCTGAAGATGTCGAAGGCAGAACGCGATGCCTTTTTAAAAGGCACGAAGGATGAGAACGGAAAAACCATCGAGCGCGGAATCATTTTCCTTCGGGGAGGAAAGGCAGCTGAGGATTTGAGGTCACTCATGCAACAGCTGATGGATGCACGCGCCAACAAGCGCTAGCCGAGAGAGATATATACGATAGAGGCGACCACAGCCAATCCAACGAAGAAATACGGGAACCATCGCCGGAAAGGTCTGTCGTGGTCGTCGAAGCTCATACCGATCTCCACAAGGCAGGGATTGATGCCTCTGCCCGAAGACCAATCATGGCATTTTCGAGAAGGTTAGTCGGAGAACCTACCCGGCCATCGATCAAGCGGCCAGGCGCTGCTCCTCTTCCCAATAGGCCGACGAAACGGCAGCCCCAAGTTCACAAAGAGCCAGAGATAGAGTCATGAATCGCTCGGCCAAGTCGCCTGCTTCAACCTGCTGAGAACCTGATGCTCGCTCCTCATGGAAGCGCATTCGGTAGAGGTTCTTTAGGATCGAGCACGCAGTCGCAAGATTGTCCGCCATCTCTGAGGCCTGCGTCCCTTTATGAAGGAAGCTCCGGCATCGACGGGCGCTGCTAAACAGATCGCGATAGACAAGATCGAGCGTCTCGGCATCAACGCCACGTGCCCTAAGCGCATCGGTTTCGCTCACATGGACGGCGCCAGCAATCAGCCGAGCCACATGCCGTAGCGCTTGACCGTACGCATACACCTTCTCATGGCCCTTAGAATCGATCTTCATTCTCAGAGAGAGCAATGTCGACCGGGCACGCGCAATATCGTCAGCAACGACCGGACAGTCGTCACGCCACAACCAAGGTCTGTTCATTATTGGTTTTGCCTTCGGAATCAAACGCCGAATTAACGATTCCGAAATGAATCGACGGAGCTTCATAGGCAAGGAACATTTGTAGCTAAGGTGAGGGTTGCGACAATATATGCCTGCCGCTGCGAAGCCGTTCCTAATCCGTTCTTTGTGCCCTGTGCCAACAAAGTTTGGTCAGCGACAATAAAGTTCTTACGGAACCAACAAAGTTGTTACCTAATTCGCCAAGCTTGTCCGAACCTGCCCTGAACTGGCTCGGCGTTCAGTAGCCTAAGCTTCAACCTATCGAAGTGACCTGTCTGGAGTGGATCAGACGAGGCCAAACCCCAAAAAAAGTAGATCAGCCAATCGCAGCTCATCCTTCCGCTGCTTGACCCGATCGAGGAAAGGGGAGGGGCCGCGAAGGCTCGCGACGTCTATGACTTGGTGGCCGAGAAGATCGATCTGCCGGCTGACGAGCGCTCCGCGAGAATTACCATTTGCGGACACTCCTATAGTGCCTTCGAGCGGGAGGTGCGCTGGGCCCAGCAGAGAGCAAAACTCGAGGGCTATTGCGACCGGCGGATGCAGGCCTGTGGGCCCTCACCGACAAAGGGCATTCGGCTCTTACCAAGGCGACCCCTGGGATCGTTGTCACGATCTTCATGACCGACAAGGGCGCTGCCCTGTGGGGGCACTGCGAAGATGCCGTCGGCCTGCTCGACGACAACAGCTTGAGCCTCGTGTTTTCAAGTCCTCCGTATCCGCTCCTACGTCAGAAGGAGTACGGAAACCTGGATGAACGGGAGTATCTTGACTGGATGCTGCGCCTGGCCGAGCAGTGGATGCCGAAACTTGCCAAGGACGCCTCTGTCGTCCTCAACCTCGGTGATGCATGGCGTCGAGGCGAACCTACGCTCTCGCTCTACCAAGAGCGTCTTCTTATTAAATTTCAGGATGAGCTGGGTCTGAAACTCTGTCAGCGCTTTGCCTGGCAGAATCCAGCGCGGCTTCCAAATCCGGCGGAATGGGTCACCGTACGCAGGATTCGCGTGAAGCCATCTCTAGAGAATGTCTTCTGGTTGTCCGCCTCGGACAATCCATATGCTGACAACCGTCAGATTCTTGTCCCCTATTCTGACAGCATGAAGGCAGTCCTGAAGAGGGGAGGCCAGGAAGCAGCAACTCGGCCAGCGGGATACAGGATGGCAGAAGGTGCCTTTGGCAATGACAATGGCGGCGCCATCCCTGGCAACCTCATCGTCGCGGCCAACACCGAGAGTAATTCTGACTACATCCGGAGCGTCAAGGCGGCCGGTCTTCCGGTCCACCCAGCCAGATTTCCTGCGGCATTGCCTGAGATGTTCATCAAGTTCCTCACGCGACCGAAGGATCTCGTGTTCGAGCCCTTTGGTGGCTCTCTCACGACCGCCGCAGTTGCTGAGGCCCTCGACCGCCGTTGGGTCGCTTCAGAGTGCATGCTCGAGTACGTGCTCGGAGGGCAGCACCGCTTTTCTAAGCGAATGGCAGCCTAGATCAGCTTTAAGCAGCCATTAACCATACTCTGCCACCCTGACATTAAGGTCTTCGCTCAGTGGACCTTAATCCAATGAACCCCGTGCAGCTGTCCCATCGCTGCGCGGGGTTTTGGGTTTCTGATGACAACTGTTCTCCCCCGAACCCTTTATCACGCAACTCCCCTCTACCGGTACGATCCCCACGCCACAGCCAATCACGGTATCTGGGATCCCGCTGTTCATGGTCAAATCAAAGACCATGGCCTGAGACCAAGCATGCATTCGAGTAAGGACGTGCCGGTGGTCTTCCTGACCGACGAAGTCGGGATTGCAACGAATTACGCCGATTGCAATCGCGGTGAAGAGTGGCCGGTCGATTGGATTGTTCTTGCGATCGACGCCTCCGCCATAGACTCGGCACACCTCCTGCCGGATATGGATCAAGAGGCTCAGACCATGGCCGATGACATCCTGGCTCAAGGATATTCCCAGGCCGAATGGGCCGCCGGCGTAATCCCTTGGGCTTCGGTGTTCATGATCACCGGCCAGGTGAGATACGCTGCGCCGATCCCCGATAGTGCCATTAGACCCTTCAAACTCCTGCCTGTGGATCCGTCCCCTCGGTAAGCTTTTGTTAAGGGCCGGAGCCTACCTCTGGCGTCAAGGATCAACCCAACTGATCCTGTCCTCCGGGAACCCTGCGTAGCATAGCCCCCGCTACGTAGGGTTTTCTGTTTTCGGCTTCGGCCGTCGCGGTGTGCGCCGCCCTGATCCACTCTCGAAGCTCCCTCTCTCAAATCATCTTTGGAAATGACCCAGCTATCGCTCTTCGACCTGTCGATGCGGTGGAATAGCCGCCGCGCGTTCTATCGTCCCTCTCAGGAGCCAATCGATCCCAGCCAGTTCTCTGTTGAGCCCATCGGAGATGCGGCCGCCCGAGAATTTGTCACCAACACTATTATTCTGGATCCTACCCAGCCGCGATCGCGGCCTACGGGCTGTTCGAGAGGACTGGTCCTTTCCAGCAGGACTTGGTCGGGGTCGCGGTATTCTCGGTTCCTATGCAGCCGAAAGCCGCCGCTGCGTATGGCGCAACCCCCACCGCGAAGTTCTGTGAGCTCGGACGGTTTGTCCTTAAGGACCACGTGGGAGGAAACGGAGAAACGTTCTTCTTATCGAGAGCCCTTCGACTCCTCACCCAGGACAAGCAGCGGGCAGACCGCCGCCCATTTTACGATCTCTGTCTCTCGTATAGCGATCCGATGCCCAGGACGACCTCGACAGGGGCGCTCATTCACGCCGGGCATATAGGGCAAATTTATGTTGCATTTTCAAGTATTTACGTCGGGCGCGGGACTCCTCGGACGCATTGGCTAACACGCGATGGATCGATCGTCTCTCCCCGGGCGCTTTCGAAGCTCCGGAACGGCGAGCGAGGCGCGGCTTACGCCTATGAGTTCCTCCGCTCCCATGGAGCCCCAGCCCGCGCTCTCGGCGAACCAGAGGCCGACTACATTCGCCGAGCCCTTCAGGAGGGGCCGTTCCGGCGGATGCGCCACAACGGGAACCATGCTTATGTTCTCCCGTGCGGGACGCATTCCACTCGCCAGGAGATCCGCCGGCGGATGGACAAGGGACTGCCCCGTCCGACGAAAACGGACCTGCCGATGGCAGCCTAGAATCTAGTTCAAATATCCGGTCCGTAGGATGGTTCCGTTAACAGTCCTTAACCATCCACCCCGTCCTGCGCCCGAATCAAAATTCCGGACCGCGAGTCCAACTTCGGCGCGAATACTACGCAACATCGAATCAAGTGCGTAACTGAGAATCACCCGGAACCGGGCTTTTACATTCGAATTGACTCTGCCTTTCGGGCTAAATGATTCAAGCCAAAGAAGTTTCCCACCGCTGAATCGATCTATTGTGAATGGATTCTTGCTAGGCGACTCCACAGCCTAATTGGAATCGGGCATCACTCGTGATGGCACGAGTGTAATGGGTGGATGCCATGCCTGATGCAAAGCATACCGAACGTGTTCAGCGCTTTCGTAAGTCTCGCCGGGAGCGGGGAGACCACGAGATGAACGTTTGGGTGCCTGGGTCCCTTAGGGTCGCGATCGATCAAGCGATCGAGAGCGGTCGTTTCCGGAACCGGCAGGAAGCAATCACTCATGCCCTCGAGGCCACATTTGCCCAAAAGGAGCGAAATGTCGTGACGTAAACCAGGCAAAGCAAAAGGCCCACGAAGCTGGACACTTCGAGGGCCTTTGGAGACCACCGCGAGGGGTGGGCATTCGGAAAAGTTTGCACCTTCCTTATGCCATCCCGACAAACTGACTGTCAAGAGCATCGGTTACGGTGAACGCTCCCGCTTTGCCCTCACATAGGAGGGTACGATGCAGCTTGCATCGTCAGGAGGCCGGCGGCTGAGACATGCTGCTTTGGCCGCGAGAGAACTTGTGCTCGAAACCGGGCGCACGGTGACGCGGAAAGAACTATCGGCTGCCGCCCGAGACGCCGCCAAGGCCTTGGAACTGCGGAACGGCCCCCGGTCGGTTCTGTCGGAGCTCATTGCCTGCTGGGGCGAACAGGAATGGGAGCGCCTGCTGGTGTGGCCGTCCAACGATTATCTTATGGGTCGCACCGGTCTATCCGAACGGTCGGTCCGCTATGCCTTTCGGACCCTCATCGACCTCCAGCTGATCGTTCCGAAGGAATCGCCTAACGGAAAGCGCTTCGCAGTCAAAGACTTGGCAGGCGAGATCGTCGATGCGTTCGGCTTCGACCTGACGCCGGTCTATGCCAGACGAGGGGAGTGGGCTGAGCGTCTGATTGAGCAGAAGCAGGCTCGCGAAGCCCGCAAGCGCACCTTCGACGAGATCACGATCGCCCGCCGCGCTGCCGAGGAGGCCTTGAGCGCCCTGGCCGAGCACTACCCGGATCTGGATCGCTCAGACCTTGAAGACCGCCTCAAGTCCCTGAAAGCCCGGACGCCTGTGCGCAGCTCGAAAGCCTTGCCGCTGGACGCTCTCGACGAGTGGAAAGACCTGAGGACACTTTGCGAGAAAGCATTTTTTGATGCTGGCAATGGGGGCAAGGATTGCCGCCATTCTTATAACAACAACGGATCTCCTACCGAGGCTTGTAACAAGGGCTTTCCGAAGAAAGCTGAGGCGGTTCGTTCAACCGAACAACCGGCAGAGCACCTATCACCGGAATTGATCCTTGAGGCTTGCCCCACCTTGAGCGACTACGGCCAGCCGGTACGGGATCTAGCCGACATCGTCTCGGCCGGGCGTTATCTCCGAGCATCGCTGGGCGCCAACGAGAGTGCCTGGGCCGAAGCCGTCGAAGGGATCGGCACCGTCAGAGCCGCAATCGCGGTGATCTACACCCTTCAGCTGTACGACGACGACCTCGCCAAGAACGGCGGAGAAAGCCGGATCAAGAACCCGGGCGGGTACTATCGGGCCCTGGTCCGCATGGTCAAAGCCGGGAAACTCGACCTCGAGGTTGAACTCCTCGCTATGAGGAGGCGGCGAATGATGTAATCCGTGCGCAATCTTCAGGCCAGTTTCGTACCCTATAGGCGCAAACCATCGTTGAATTGGTGATAATTGCGTACGGATAGAACTGATGTTTGCTCATGGAGACCTTTGGCACGCCATCGATTTGCTTGCCGAGCGGAGCGGGTTATCCGCTTCCGGCCTAGCGAGAAAGGCAGGGCTGGATGCCACTTCACTCAACAAGTCCAAGCGGATGCACCCCGATGGACGGGAGCGGTGGCCTTCGACCGAAACACTTTCGAAACTGCTCACTGCCGCCGAGATGGATCTGCTGGCGTTTGCCCAGCTCGTGAACTCTTTGCCTGAACAGATCGACGCGCCAACTGGCGATCGAGAGGAACTCGACGAAATGGAACAGTGCCGAGCGGCCGCCTAGACCTTCGCGGCTTCAAGCCTTCGTTCACCCTTATCGACCCCATGCTCCGCGATCACCGGACATAGGAGCCGGGAGAACGGAACGGTAAGGAATTTCGCCGAAGGGTAAGGCTCGATTTGCCCCAAGCTGTCGAGCCTTGAAGCCTGCCCCAAGAGTGCCTGCGTGAACAACCAGATTAGCGATGAGATTGCAAAAATCATTCGGCTTGTGGGAGATCTCGGCAAAACCGCTGCTGGAAGAGGTGACCCGGTCAATGAGGCTTATCTCAAAGGCATTGCGGAAGGGCTTGCTCTTGGAGATCTAATGGGACGCGACCAGGTACAGATGATGACGCGCTGGAGCCAGCTTTTGGTCTCCCAGCAGTTCGGGACTAGCTCGGTCACGCCGATAGCGTCTGCTCCATCTGCCCAGACGATCAGGCCATTTCCCCATTAACGACGCTGGTCACATTTCCGGTCAGGGCGTTGCATCCGATTTAATTAGTTTAAATTCTGCATTATAATTCGTCCATCGAACACGACAAACCAGGACGATTCGTGAAATGGACGACGCAGCTTTCAACACAGAATCCGTGGCCGCCGACCAGCTTAAGGCGTTTCTGGAGCGCATAGAACGGCTTGAGGAAGAGAAGGCCGGGATTAGCGGAGACATTAAAGACGTCTACTCTGAGTTGAAGGGGGCTGGATTCGACGCTAAGGTGGTCCGAAAACTGGTTAGCATGCGCAAGCGCGATCATTCAGAGCGTATGGAAGAAGAGGCAATTCTTGAGCTTTACATGAGTGCGCTCGGGATGTCCGCCTAGATATATTTGCGAGCAAAGGCCACTCGCTTGGGCGAGGCGCATCCCGCCTCGTCCTTTTTATTTCGGCCAACCCCACCATCCGCGACCAGTGAGATAGGTCATGACGTCTGTAATGAGATCGTCCGCGCATCTTGCCTCTAGAGCAGGGGAGGGCGAACAGCCCCAGGAGATCATTCCGGGAATGCTGCTCTGCGCGTTCCTATGCCTCTCAGTGGTCGCCTTTAAGCTGACTGTCGTAACCGCAACTCCGCTGGAGCTCCACACTGGACCTCAGATTGCGCTCCTAGGGCTTGGTCTCATCCCCGCCATCGGCACCATGATCTACAGCCGCCCGGCCCGGCACCGGCCCCGTATGGCATCATTGTATTTCACAGTCGCTCTTGTGCCCTTCTCAGCCTTGGCCTTCGGCGAGCTCGGCCACGTGGTCAGCTATCTCTCCAGGTCACAACCATTCTGGGACGATCTCCTCGCCAAGGGAGATGAAGCCCTCGGCTTCGACTGGGTCGGGATGCTTGGATGGGCCAACGACCATCCCGTCGTGTCGGCCATGGCCTACGGGATCTATATGTCGGCCGGCTTCCAATCCATCATGGCTCCTATCCTACTCGCCGGTTTTGGCAGATATCGAGCTCTGCAGGTTTCAACGATTGCTCTCCTGCTGACCCTCATCGTCACCTACGCAATCGCATGGATCCTGCCCGCTCTCGGAACCTACGAGTTTTATGGCATCGACCCCTCGCAACATCCGAATATCGCGGTGCGAGTGGCAAGCCTCCATGTGCCGGAGATTATGGGCGTCCGCGATGGCTCAATTCTAAACATCTCCCGCCTTGCACCGACAGGCCTGATCACGTTTCCCAGCTTCCATGCTGCCAACGCGGTGCTGCTCGCCTGGGCACTCTGGCATGTTCCCTATCTCCGGTACCCAGGTCTCATCCTCAACGGACTCATGCTCGTAGCCACGCCGCTACACGGCAGCCACTTCCTCGTTGATGTTCTGGCCGGAGCCCTGAACGCAGCAATAGCACTCGCCACCGCATTGATTCTTCTCAAAGCGGCACAACGATTATGGCATCAATCCGTACAAGTCCCCCGAATCCACAGACCGGCGAAGATTTAAAAAGCCGTCACACGCATGGCACTTTCCCGGTGTTTCTACGTTGTGTGCCGGTGAAGGCATTCGCTCTCATTGCATCCAACGACAAATGAGGTCTGCGACAAAACCGCCACTCACGGAGGAGCGACGGATTTCGTCAGGTTCCTACAAGCCTCGTGCCTCAGGAGATCGGCCGAATCCCCGACCTCTTGACCATCATAGCCATGCATTACGATCACTGAAGAGAGCATTTTAACGAAGGTTAATTTCAGCCAATCCCCGAAAGATTTCAAGCGAGCCATGTTCAGCATCAGAGACTTTGTCACTGCAGGCATCAATATCTTGGGAGCGATCGACGCTCTTGAGAGCGCACTTGCTCGCGCTGCCTCCTATGCCGACACCATTCTCATCACGGATCAGGAAAAGGAACTGATCTGCTTCGGCATCGTGGACACTCGCTTCGTTTTGTCCGCTCACGGACTGGAGCCGTCGAAAGTACTCTCGCTCCTCGCCCTCCGGATCGCGAATTCCTTTGAGGTGCCCCGCACTAAGGCGTTAGCAGTTCTCGCCGAATTCCGGTCGGCCGAGGCTCTTGCCGACGCCGATATGATCGCTACACCGATAGCCCTTGCCGCGTAAGGACAGCCAGATGGGCTTCATCCGTCACGAGCACATGCCGGGCTTCCGTTAGGTTCACCCCTAACGGAGACTACCCGTGCACAGCACCACCCGGTTCCAGCCTCAGTACCGCATCATCAATCGGGCTCAGGAAGTCTGGACCTACGACACCCTTGAAGCCGCAGTTCTGGCCCTCACCAAAGCGGCGCTCCAACAAGGCTTCTTCCTCTCCGAGGTCCTTACCGACCGCTTCTCATACGAAACCCGTGTCGACATAGACGGCGTCCGCCATGCAGCCCCTGCAGGACAGTTGATCGTCCGAACGTCTCTCGGCGATATTATCACCCGGGATCACGTCCTTGATATCGCCCATAACCTGAGAGCACGGCCTGCCTCGCCCGAGGGCGCCTACCGCAACGGCCCCTGGCCGGGCATCCGTCGGCCCCGCGGCCATCGCGGCTCCACCATCCGGATTGTGCGGACGAAGCAGACGATGACCTGGCACGACGCCGACAGCGAAGATCTTCTCCTCGTCGGGGTTCCGCTCGGTCGCATCAAGAGGCAGCGCGAACTCCCAACCTATTGGTCGGATATTCCGCGGCACTACGAGCGCAGCTGGAAAAGCCAGCGCAAGCACCAGTGGCGATAGCCGAGCAACCCAAGGGCGGTCTGAGCGATCAGGCCGCCCTTTGTCATGACATCCACCATGAAGGCCGCCCCATGATTTTGAACGTCTACACCCCGAAGCCCGGATCCTCTGCCGCCGGCCTCGTCCTCGCCGGGAGCGCCATCGTCGGGGCAGGGGAGCAGGATGGCCGGATCCTCTGCTACTACGAGGGAAACGCCATCGGCTCGAAGGGTCTTGAGAGCTTCTATGAGCGCGTGCGGCGGGCCGCCAGCCGTCTGGTGACGAAATACCCGACGACGGCCATGGCCGCGTTCCCGGTCGAGGAGCTCGAATGCGTTGCAACATTTGATGCCGAGCGGGAATATCTGCCCTCAATCACCGACTTCAGGACGCTCGAGCGCTGGGCTCAGGAGCCTGGGCTGATCATTCAGGGGCCGGACTTGCCAGAGGGCGCGCACCTAACCAGCACGATCGGCACTCGCTTCGAGAAAGCCTTCCCGCGTCTTCTGAAGCGAGAGGGGCCCGTCCACACCTACACCCTCCGCTGCGGGCAGATCGTCGTGATCAATATCGCCTCAGGAATGTCCGAGGTCATTCACCCGACCGACAGGCTCGCTGACAGCATCCGTCAGGAGGTAAGGTCGGGCCCATAGGTAGCGTCAGCGACCGGTGTCTCAACCCATCTTGCAGAGATAGCTCTTCCCGCGGCGGGTAACCGAAAAGCCATTCAGGCCGCGGGAATAGGCCCATTCATACTCCCCATCCCAAGTCCGCGACGCGTCATAAGTTGAGCCGAACACTCGGCCGCCAGCTTTTGCTTCGCTCCCTGACTTCAGCTGAAGCTCGTCGAACGACATCATTTCCCCATCCTTCGGATCAGGGCGGGAGATAACCTTTCCGTGTAAGCGATCTCGACGGTGAAGGGGGCGCTGGCAGCCTTCGAAGTTAGGTTTGGACGAAGCTCCCTGTTACAGGTCAGCTTGTAGTTCTCATCAGACTCGGCTGCGGCAACAGGATGGGTGAGTACCAAAACGCTCAGTACGGTCGAAACAGTAAAACGCATTTGAAATCCGGGACGAAAAATGTTCGTCCAGTTTTGCTCAACCCTTCGACAAGGGTCAAGTTCGGTGCTCCGGATCCGGCAGGCGGCATGCCAGTAGGCTTAATAGACAATTCAGCGCTGTAGGCGCGATCGCGGCGTTCCCACTGATCACTTCATTTGAAGCCGTGCTCCTAGGTTGGTATAAGACCGCAGTTCAATTCTCAAATCAGAACTCAAATGCCGGTCGCCCAATCTGTCTCTCCTGATGAACTCCATGATGCCGGTGGCAAAAGCCGCCTCCGGCTCAAGGAGGGCGTCATTGCCGATGCCGTCTTCTACGAGAACCGCCGCTACCGGCCTATCCTGACCCGCCGCTGGACAGCGGATCCGAACGCTCCCTTCGTTCTGTGGGTGGGCATGAACCCGTCGGTCGCTAGCTATGAGGTCGACGATCCCACTGTGGCGCGGGAGCAGGATTTCACCCGACGCTGGGGCTACAGCTCGTACGTCAAATGCAACGTGATGGACTATTGCGTCACCGAGCAAAAGCGACTGCGTGATCCCGGTGTCATCCCCTGCAGCGAGCATAACCTTCCCGCCATCCGGGATCAGGCGAGCCGCGCCTCAATGATCGTCATGGGGTTCGGCGCCGTCCACCCCTCGCTGCAGCATTACGCTGACGCTGTATGCCAGGCCCTCATTGAAGACGGCCATCGGCTCTGGTGCCTGGCTCTGACAAAGAACGGCAATGCGGGCCATCCCCTCTACATCGCGGCTGATACCAAGCCGTTTCACTACATCCCGAAGCTGAAGGGCGAAGCCTAAAGGCGAGCCCCACGGCTTGCCCTTTCTGTGACGAGGACAACTCCCATGCCCACCCACTTTTGGACGCTCCTGACAGGGGTCGATACCGTCCAGCCGTTCTTCGACAAGACAGAAGCCGAGGGGGCTGCCGCCGCCTTTGTGCAGTCCTGTGATGATGATCGAACCGTCACGAGCGAAAACTGGCGGGAAGAACTCGACGGCCTGAACCGGGAAATGGATGATGCAGGTGAAGCGACCTATCTCTGCTCTCTGACCGAACATCCCCTGCCGGAACTCAACGCCCTCGCTGTTCTAGAGGAGGGCGAAGTGCGCCGCATCGAGACTCAATCGCCTCTTCTTCAGGACCTGAAGGTGGCAGTCGTCGAGACCAAGTTCCGGCATATCGATTACCATCCAGAGGATGTTCTCTGGATTGGAACACCTCTTGGCCCGATCGGCGTCGTTGGACATATCCAAAGTGTCGCAAAGCCGCAGTGGCCGATCGCAACCGTTTTTGAACAGATCGCTCGTACAGACCCCGCAGGCGACACGCCCCGCATCGGCTGAGAACCATCATGGCCTTCGATACGTCCATTCCGGTCCTAATCATCGACGATTATCAGACTATGCTCAGAATCGTCCGCAACCTACTCAGGCGGATCGGATTCACGGACGTGGACGAGGCCAGGGACGGGCGAGAGGCACTGGAGAAACTCAATCAGCGGCCCTACGGGCTGGTAATCTCCGATTGGAACATGGCTCCGATGACGGGATATGAGCTTATCCAGCAGGTCCGGGCGCACCCCATGCTTCAGAAGCTTCCCTTCATCATGGTCACCGCAGAGGCCAGACCCGAGAACGTGATTGCTGCCAAGCAGGCCGGCGTTGACAATTACATTGTGAAGCCATTCAGCGCCGAGACGCTCAGGGCGAAAGTGAGCACCGTGCTCGGGTTTCCCGTCAGCGCCGAAGCTCCCTCGGTCTGATTGGCGATGCTCTTCGACAGCCGAGACTTCCCATGATTACAAAACGAGCCCTCCTGGCGACCATCGCACCGCTTCTCGCAGGGTGCAGTCGGTTCGAGACGGTAGAGCCCTTGCCAGCGGCAGATCGGTTAGGGGTCACCTATAAAGGCTCCGATCCTAAACGGCTCGATCGAGAAATCACTGACCCAAATCAGGTCAGCGCAATCATCCAGTTCGCAAACGATCGCCTTGACGGATGGCACTACCCGTTCGCGACCATGCCCTCCGGAGACACCCATGTGTTCCTGTATAAGGGCAGCAACATCGTCGGGTATATCGGTGCGACCGCTGGAGAGTTCCTCCGATATCCGACAAAGGGCGGGCTCAAGTTCCTTCGAAACGCCAATGACGAGGAACTCAAGCAGTTTCACGCCCTACTAATCTGACCCTGGGTCGCCACCGAATAGAACCCATTGCAATCCCCTCCAAGGTTCCACCATGCACCTTACGAAAACTCGCCTATTTGCCCTGGTCACCGTCTGTGCCGCAAGCCTCAGCCTCGCTGGCTGCTTTGAGTCGAAAACAAAGGTCATCGAAAACGGTGACGAGGTGGGCCTTCCGAGCAAGGCATTCTGCACAATGATGGGGAAAAAGGAGCTAGCCATGCTCCCAGTACCTGAAAAGGTTTCCAATGGCGGGACAGTCTATCGCGACCCCCAAAGGCCAGATCAATACCTGTTCAAAAAGATCAATAAGAATCTTTACTTGGCTCAGATCGAAGCCCAAGGCAGGTTTAGGTTTGGCTATCTTTGGCGCGACGACAAAAAGCTTCGGGTTCTCATCTTCCCGCTACAGATGACCGAAGGAACCCGACAGGCCGCGGAAGATGCCGGCCTCACGGTCAGTCCATCGCCGAATGGCTTCCAGGATCTTACCGGTAAGCAGGCAGACCTCGAACGTTTCCTTCTCTCGCCAAAGACAGACGGCCTAACCGCTGTCACCGAATGCAGTTTCGAGAAACCCGCAGACTGGGATCCACCGCTCATTGGGCAGGTTCGGAAGAACATGAGCCGTGAAGAGGTTATGGCACAGCCGGGAGCAACGGAGTGCGGCGATAATGTCTGTTTCACCGATCTTGGCTTGGCAGGCATCAACCCTCGATCTCAGCGGAAAGGTTCCGGACAGATCCGCGTGAAATTCAACGAGCAAGGCGTGAACCGGATCTCTGTGCGCGCTAAGGGGCTCGACCTCGGATGGCAGGAGGGCCTCCTCAATAAAACGGTCCAGTCGCTCCTTCTGGTCCCGTATACTGGCGATGAAGGAAAGTTTGTTTTTCTCCAGGTTAACGGCGACCAGGTGCTATACTCCGGCCCCGATGCAACCAAGCTCTCCGACGACGTGGAAAAGCGGCTCGGTATCTTCCACCAGGAAATCCAGCGCCGAAGCCATGTGGCTAACATCTTCAGCAACCAGAGCATCCGGTTTCTTCGGATTGTCCTAACGGACAGCAAGGGTATCGAAGCAATCAAGGACATTGCTGACTTGAATGCCGCGATCCACGAACTGGGATTCCAAAACCGGCCTTACATCGACCTTACTCTCGAGAGAGAGAAGGATGTAGGGCAACGCCTGTCTATCGACAGTCAACATTGAGGGCATGGGATTTGGCAGCTTTGATTTGATCTGACTTATGTCGGTCAGACGCCGTGATAAGCGTATCTGTTAAGTATTTGTTAACTTTACGCCTTGGATCACGGCGCACTGTCATTTAGATGCAACACCTGCGGGTCAGTCACGAACTAAAAGAGTGTTCATGATTGACCCTCACCCGCCCTGACGACATCTTCACACAAGGCTCAAGCGATTCGTCGGATCGCCAATGCCTGCGAACTAATGATCTTCACGCGATGCCGGTAACGGAGAGGCCTGCGTGGCGGAAGAAGCGGACGATCATCTCAGGGTGACGCTTCAGCCGGCCGAACTCACGACGGGCGAGCCGATGCAGGTCGTTGATTGAGTCGGGCAGAGCGTTTGCCATGGCACGCTTGACGAGGGCATTGCACTGCTCTTCCGGATTCAACTCGGGGGCATAGGCTGGCAGATAGGCCACCGCATACTCCTGCGGGTGGGCCGCAATGAAGGCCGCGGTTGCTCGGGAGCGGTGCGCGTTGAGCCGATCCCACACCACCAGCAGCGGCGTGCCGATCTTGCGGCGGACATACCGCAGGGCCTGAATGACACAGCGGCTCGAGATGGAGGTGCGGAAATGGCGCGCATACAGCTGTCCGTCCGGTGTAATCGCCACGATGCTCGACACCTCGCGTCGCTTGCTCACCCGACGGAGCACCGGGGTCAGCCCGCACCGCGCCCAGGTCGTGCCCGGCCGGATCCGGAAGCTGTGGCCGGTCTCGTCCCAGAGGACCAGCGTCCGATGCTCCCGACGTGCCTTTTTTCAACGCCACCCAGTCCCGCTTGGGCCAGACCGCGATCACCAGCTCATCGCGCTCCCTCGCCCTTGTGGCAGGACGCTGCACGCTGAAGCCATGCGCCTTGAGCGGCCGTTCCAGATAGCGCGGATGATAATGCACCCCGAACTCGCGTTCGATCACGGCCGCGATGCGGTTGAGCGTCCATCGTTCGGTGGCAAAGCCGGCCGCGATGGCCCCTCGGTCGAGGAGCCGGCTCAAGCGGGTCCAGGCTTTCTCATCGAGGCGCGCGGGCGGCCCGAGGTTGGGGCGCGCCTCCAGGCCGCGCGGGCCCTCCTGGGCGAGGGGTGCGGCCCAGCGGCAGACGCTGGCGCGACTTACCCCCACATGCCGGGCGATCTCGGCCTGCGAGAGCTGTCCCTCGCGCAACAGCGTCGCGGCCACCAGGCGACGCTCCTCCATCTGCTCCGACGTCAAATGGGTCGGACGCCAAACGTTGCCTTCCATCGCGCACCTCCTCACGATGACGTGACACCGCCCTATGTTACACCTGTCGCGTGAAGATCAATAGTAGCGTCTAAGTAGGTGGCCAAAAGTTCTGCAACAGCTTTTTGAGCCAGAAACGTTTGGACAGCATGCCGGCCTTGCGGAACGCTTGTTGCGGCGTCAGCCTCAGAACCCACTCAGCGGCCTCGGCGGCCAGATCATCGATGGACGCGGCCTGCCGGTTGGCCGCAATCAGCCGCTTGAGCTCGCGCCAGAGCTGATCCATCGGGCTCAGTTCGGGTGCCTGCCGCGGCAGCCACACGAAGCGGATGCGCAGCCGGGCGGCCAGGGCTTGGGTCTGCGGCGCGGTGTGGGCGCTGGCCCGGTCCGTCAGCAGCCAGAGCCAGCCGGCGCCACGGTACCGACGCCGCAACGCGCGCAGGAACGCCTGAGCATCGGCCTGACCGGCGCGGGTGCGGACCAGCACCACCCGGCGCGCGCTTTGCAAGTCGATCGCCCCAAACAGCACCCGCTTGGCATTGCGCCCGCTGATCGGCACGAGGGCCTGGGTGCCCTTGAGCGCCCACGTCGCGCGCAGCGGCGGAAACAGCCGCAGCAGCGTCCAGTCGAGGCACAGCAGCCGATCCCCCCTGTGCCAGCCGGCCTTCAGACGCCGGATCAGGCCCCCTTTTTCTGCGGCAGATGCGCCGCGCGCGCGACATAGACATAGCGCGGCCGCTTCCAGCGATAGCCCGCCTCGTGCAGGCGGCGCCGCAGCGTGCGCGGGCTGACGGCAAGGCCCTTCGCGGCCAGGTCATGGGCCAGCAGCGGCACCGTCCAGCTCGTGGCCTGATAGCCGCAGCGGCGGGGATCGCGCGCCAGGGCCGCTGCCAGGCGCTGCGGCGTGAGCCTCGGCTGACGGCGAGGGCGCCCGCTGCGCGGCCGGTCGTTCAGGGCCGTGGTCTCATGCTCGGCCCGGTACTGCACCAGCCAGCGGTGCACACTGGAGCGGTTGACCCGGCAGCGGCGGGCCGCCTCGGCCACGGGATGCCCCTCGGCCACCAGCAGCAGCGCCTCGAGGCGGCGATACACCCGGGCCTCGCGGGCGCCAGCCAGCGCGGCAGTAAGCCGCGTGCGATCCGCCTCGTCGAGCCACGTCTCGGGAGAGTGATCATGGTGTTGCATGCGCCCCAGCAAACACCCGAGGCTCTCGCGTTGCAAGTCTTATGGCGACCTACTTAGCCTAAAAGAACACGAACGGACCCGAAGCTGAGTACGTGGCTTTTGGGAGCCGAGAATAGACGACCAAGCGTTCGAAGCAGATTCTGGGTTGGGGCATTATCCAATGTTTATCGTCGTTGCTTCGCAGCAAGCGGCTGCGGCTGCTTATGTGTCTGAGTTCATCGGCGAAGGCGTTCCCTCAGTCGGGATGTTTTCGGATGATTACAACTCCTGGCTTGACGACCCTTCCAAAGCAAATCTCGATCAGGCGCGCGGATTCCTGATTGAAGAATCCAGTGACCGCATCGCTTTTGCCCAGACTCTGCGCAAGCGTACGCCTGCCCCGATAATTGCCTTCAGCGAAAGCCGGTCGCTTGAGCGAACCCTGGAGCTACTGACCGCTGGCATTGACGATGTCGTGCGCCGTCCCATCCACGTTAAGGAAATCCTTGCTCGTTCGGAGGCGATCTGGCGGCGTCATCGCGAGAGCCAGACTGCGACGTCCAGCGATCGCCTGCGTGTCTACTTCAATGGTCAGGATGCGGAGATCGACGGCCTGCCGCTGACTTTGCCCCGTCGTGAGCTCAACATCCTGGAATACTTCGTCAGGAACCGTGGCCGCTCTGTCAGCAAAGCCCAAGTGTTTCATGCGGTCTATCAGGATTGCCGGGCAGATGTCTCGGAGACTGTTGTCGAGGGGCACATCAGCAAGCTGCGCAAGAAGCTGAGGATGCGGATGGGCTATGACCCAATCGTCGCCAAGCGCTTCGAAGGTTACACGTACGTTGGCTGATCCTATTGCCGGCCGTGTGACTCAGACTAAGGTTGACCGTGTGATCACCAGTCCCGTCCCCATGCGATACGTCAACCTGCTATAAGGGTGTCGGACCCGGCGCTCGATCTGGATGCACGGGCCGCTTGCGACAAGGTCTACCGGATGCGTCTCATATCTCTGTCCATTGCCTTCTCCGTCATCTCGGCTGGAGCGGCCTTTGCAACCGCCGACGGACCAGACTTTTTCGACGTCCGCGGGGTCAGTCCAAATGACGTTCTGTTCCTGCGAGAACGGCCCACTGCCAGCGCGGCAAAGGTCGGTCGGGTCCCGCACAATGGCAAGATGCTTCGAAACGAAGGCTGTGCGGCCGTTCGCGACGGGCGAATCCTCCCCGACTCCGATGTAAACCCTGGACCATTCTGGTGTCGGGTTCGTTACGGACCTGTTGAAGGCTGGGCAAACGCTAGATACCTCGTCGAAGCATCTGGCAACCCGCCAGCCACGTCTTCAGGCCAGGCACCCTCCTACCCGGCCTCCGTAGCGGCCGCCATCAACTCGAACACCGCAGCTTGCGATACCTTCAAGGCGAAGCCCGGGTTCACCCGTAATGACCTCGATCTAAACGGCGATGGTGCCAACGACTGGATCGTTGACTACGGACATATTGAATGTGACGGGTCTGCAACGATGTTCTGTGGCAGTGGGGGCTGCACGCTTCAGGTCCTCATCTCGACCGGCCGCAATCAGTGGACTCCGAAGTTCGAGGATACCGTCCGAGGCTACAGCTTTAAGCCGTCGGGAGGAAAAATGATCCTGCGGATTGAGCAGCATGGGATTGCCTGTCGAAAGCCTGGCACCGAGTCATGCCCTAAGAGTATTGATTTTAGCCAGGCTCGTTGACAGCCTCGCAGGTTGAAGCGCCAGCTAAACCCGTACGTTCCGCGGTGGACATCGTCTGAGGAGGTCAAACGCTAGAGAGTTTCAGTACTGCGGTAATGCGGATCTGATTGTACCGCGCAATTTTCAGATGCCAAACCGAACTCGCTTATGATCCGCTGGATGATGGCTCCGCTCTGGAGTTTTCGGTCAGCGTAGAGCGTGAAGAAGTTCGTTTTGGTGTTGTACACTATTCTGCCACGTGGCCACTGTTCATATTCATAGGACAGGAGCATGGCGGGCCATCCTCTTCGTTTCAGAGGCCCTACGCCTTCTTTCCGCAGTTCTTCCCAAAATTCATAGTGCCCCTTCGGGTGGGTCAAGAACTCCCCGTATGGTTCTGCGGCATCAAGGTCGGTCTTGTCGAAAATCAGTACAATGGCTCCTGACCACCGCACTCCCCAGAAGATTCCGACGAGCGGTTTCAACCTCATGCTTTCTCCGGGACGCGAAACGACGGATCATCGAATTGTTAGAACGGATGCGGGAAGCGCTGGAGCTGTGCCTTGGACGGCTCGCTGGCGTGAAACCTCAGCAAACAGAAAGTCAACAACAGGCCGCCAGCGGGCATAGGCCCAGCCGCCTCCGGTTGACGGATGGTGCATATGTGCCGCGACGGCTTGGTATGGGCCTGTGATCGGATACATTCTCGTCGGCCGATCGGCCGCATTGAGAATATAGGACGGTGCACCTTCAAGACCTGGCGGGAGATGGTTCCAAAGGTCATCGCCACATACCAGGATTGCTTCCACCTCCTTTTTCTTGATGATTTCTATAAAGAGGTTTGGCGCCTCACCATACCAAAGCTCTCTTGGCGGACGCTGCCCCGGACCATTGGCCGCGATACGCGGGACATAGTTATAGAAAATGACCGAGTTCCAAATTGCGATCATCTCAGCCTGCGTCACTTGCTCTACAGGCTTTCGGGCAACGAGCTTTGCCACTTTCGTAAAGAAGTTCTTTGATCTCCTGTAGAGAGAGCCGTTCACATACGCCGTGACGACGTCTCGGGTCATCTCAGGCGCCAAGCTGCCAATGGGGCGCTTATCGCAATGATGTGACTCCCCAAGGACCATGAGACGCATTCCACCCAAAGGGTTATCCTGACATGCCCAACGGTCGCCTATCCACGGTTCAAACATAGATTATCCCTGTCTCTTCAAGGAGCTTCATGCTCCGGTCTTAGGAGAACCTCGTGGGAAGCGTCAATTCACCCTTTGCATCCTCGAAATTCTGCCAAAGCCCAACACCGTCCCTCGGTCGCCGGCGCAAACTCCAGGTGCCGCCGGCGTTCCCGCGACGCGCAAATCCTCAAGGTGTCCGCGAAAGGTTGCGCGAAGTCAGCGTTCGCGCCGGTAGTGCATGGCGACTACGCCATTGCGGAGCTGCGTCGCCGAGACCAACTCGAGCCGCCGCGTGCTGGGCAGCCCGCCCTGGTACAGGGTCGGGCCGTGGCCGGCGATCCTGGGATGGACGAGGAGCTTGTACTCGTCGATCAGGTCCAGCCGGTCCAGCTCGGTCGCGAGTTTGCCGCTACAAAGGAGCACGCCCGCCGGAGTCGCGTCCTTGAGCGTCTGAACGCCTGTTCGCAGATCCTCGGCGATGTGGTGGCTGTTGGTCCACAGGAAGTCCCTTCGCGTCGACGACACGACGTATTTCGGCTTGACCTCCAGTTTGACCGCCCACTCGCGTATGGCCGGCGGCGCCTCCACGTTGCCGCGAGCGACCGCCGGCCAGTAGCTCTCCATCATCTCGTAGGTGACACGGCCCCACAGCATCGCCCCGCTTTCGTCCATAAGGCGGGTGAAGAACGCGTGCGTCTCGTCGTCGGCGATCCCCTCCTGGTGGTCGACGCAGCCGTCCAGGGTGAGGTTGATGGTGAAGGTCAGTCGTCCCATGGGGCGAGCCTATGCCCTACGCTCGAAAAGACCTAGGCCTATGGCTCGCGGTTGAAGTTCAACTTTCGCTATGGGTCGGAAATGGAACCTCGTCGCTCGGGCGGTTGATCCCGGACCATACTCTGAGTCCCGAAGCCACTCATTGAATTAGTGTAACTAAAAACCCCAACGAAGAGCATGAGCGCCGTTCGATAACCGTCGAGCGGCGCTTTTGCCTGTCATGAGGTCACAATGACAGACGTGAATATCCGCAGCCTCGCCGACTTTAAGCGCTTCCTCGCCCGGCCCGGCGCCACCATCGAGACCCTCCGGAACGATGTCATGACGAGGAATGGGCAGACGCCCGAGACCCGGCCCCAGGCCTATGGCACCCGCCAGGTCAAAAAGCTCCAGACCAATGCGGTCCAGTTCACGGGCGACAACTGGCTCTGGTTCGGCAAAGCCGCCGAGTACCGGTTCTCGGGCGATGTCGTGACGATCGACGCCAGCAAGGACGGATCGTTCAAGGACGTCATCGAATACAAGCTTTCCATCCAGCCTGCCGCTTAGAACAGGAGATCTCCATGGGACTGATCTGGATTCGCAAGGACTCCAGCCGCATGGGCCTGCTCGATCAGAGCAACCAGCACATCTACGCCACCTATCGCGAGGTGAAGAAGCGCAAGGGCGGTGCCAACACCTTCAGGGTCGAGGGATACGCCCAACGCGAGAAGAAGCATCCGGCCGAGGAAATCGAGTGGCCGGATGTGGAGGCCGCCAAGCAGGCCTGCCAGCGTATCGCCGCCTGCTACACCGCGGCGACCATCCCGTCGATCAGCAGCTGAGGATCACCCATGACGTCGCCCGAATCCCAGCTTCGAAACCAGAAGCTCAAGCTGTTCGTCGAGGAGGCGCTCGACGCCGGCGTCTTCTATGAGCGTGACCTGCAGGAGCGGATTATTCCGCAGATCCTTCCATTCGACGAGGCGGTCGAGAATCTGATCGGCACCTTCACCAACCCCTCGTTTCAGGAACTTCGGGATCTGGAAGCTCGCGTCACAGCTCTTCCCCGCGGATCCTGGGCGATCATCCGCAAGGAGTGGGATGGCGGCGGATGCTACACGCTGATGTTCAGCGATGGGACAGGAAAGCTGGCGACCGGCGTCGCCCACGATACCTATGATCGCCCGCTCCCCTTCGCAGACGCTCAACGCAATGTGCTCGGGTACGAGATCTACACGATGCGCCATGCCGTCGAGGCAGAGCGTGAGATTGCCGGCGACCTCAAGGCAATCGCTGATAACGGCTTTGCGCTGTACCAGAAGTTCGAATGTCTCAAGTTCGGCCATCGCATTTTCACGACAGCTCAGATCTCCGAGATCCGGCCCAACGGCCTTATCATTCTCCGCCTTACTCTCCGCGGGAGCCGCAAGCATTACGAGGCCACCGTCGGCGCTCGCCTGCTAGAGCGACGCATCGAGGAGGCCAAGGAACGGGCAGCCCCGCAAGAGGCGCGGCCAGAGCGTGTCGGCCAGACAACTCTCTTCCTCGCCTAGCCCCGAACCCCTCCGCACCACCGGCTAGCCGCGCAGCAATTAGCCGCGCGTCAGCTTCGCTCGTCCCGATTATCAACCGGAGCGTCCGCCGATGCCCAAGCTCTCTAAGGAAGAAGCCGCACGCCACCAGGAGGCGGAGAGGCTTCTCGAAAAGGATATCCTCACCGTGGCCGAACGGGAGTTCGTTCTGGAACACTGGCACGAGGGCGCACGCCACCTAAACTCGGTTGCCGGCGCGTTCTTCACGCCCCTGGAACTCGCCCGCGATTTCGCTGTCGAGGTCACAGGACGGAAGATCATTGACCTCTGCGCTGGGATCGGCCGGCTGTCATACGTGATCAAAGCTGCGGCCGACATCTCCCGCCAACCGCTGGACCTCACTTGTATCGAGATCAATAAGGACTACGTCGAGGTCGGCCGCAAGATCCTCCCCGAGGCTCGGTGGATCCACGCCGACGTTCTTGATCTCTCGAAGCTCGATCTCGGCACGTTCGATTGCGCCATCGGCAATCCGCCGTTCGGAGCGATCCGGACGGATACGAAGGCACCCCGGTACAAGGGCAGCCACTTCGAATATGCGGTCATCGATCTGGCATCAGATATGGCTGATTACGGTGTCTTCATCGTCCCGCAGGGCTCGGCTCCCTTCCAGATGAGCGGAACCCAGACGTTCAGGCACGCGACCTCGCAGAAGTACGAGGCTTTCGTGAAATCGACCGGGATCTCACTCCAGCCAAACTGCGGGCTGGACACCTCCGGTTACGACCACCTCTGGCGCGGAACGTCACCCCGCACTGAAATCGTCTGCGCGGATTTCAAGGAAATCAGGGCTGAACGTCAGGTAAGCGCAAGTTCTCAAGATTCTCTCATCGCAGGCCTCAAGGCCGGCCATTCGATCAACCCCGCTGTCGCAACTCGGCCCCAGCAGGCCGATCTCTTTGCCTGAGGTTTCCATGACGCTGAATAAAGGAATGGGCGGTCACCACTCGGCGGCGGCCATTACCGAGACGTGGTTGACCCCGCCCAGCATCATCCAGGCGCTCGGCTCCTCGTCCTCATTTGACTTGGACCCGTGCGCTGCTCCGATGCCCCGCCCCTGGGACACCGCCCGGAACCATTACACCTGGCCGGAGCAGTACGGCTTGAGACTGCCCTGGGATGGCAGGGTGTGGCTCAACCCGCCCTATGGCCGCGCCATGACCGATTGGCTCAAGAAGATGAGCCGTCACAACAAGGGCACCGCGCTGATCTTCGCCCGTACCGAAACCGAGGCCTATCACGAGTTCGTCTGGCCCTACGCATCCGGCATCCTCTTCCTCCGGGGCCGTCTTCACTTCCATTACCCCGACGGCCGGAGAGCCGAAGCCAACTCCGGAGCTCCCAGCGTTCTCGTCGCCTACGGCGAGGAAGATGTGGAGCGGTTGATCCAGAGCGGCCTTGAGGGTGCCTTCGTTGGCCTGACCCGTCCGGTGTTGCTGCACATGGTGCTCAACTTCGAGCAGCCCATGCCGCATTGGCGCGAGGTGGTCTGCGACGCAATCAAGAATCTCGGTGGCATGGCGAAGCTAAAAGACATTTACGCAGCGCTCGAGGACCATCCCAAAGCTAAGGGGAACCCTCACTTCCGCGAGAAAATTCGCCAGACGATCGGCAGACTTGGCCTCCCACGCATCGACAACGGGCAATACGCCCTGTTCGCCTGAAGCACTCTCAAATCTGATCATTCCTAGCCAAGAGAATTGCTATGACCGAGAACGACACTATCCTGTGCCAGACCGAAATTCGGGACTGGCGCATTGCTGAAGACAGCGCCGAGGACCTGGTCGGACGCCAGACGGAAGACTGGCTCGTTCAGGCTTCGCATTCTGCCTATCACGGCTTGACCCTGACCCTTAAGGCGCCGGACGGCTCTGACCGCGTGGTCGACATTGAGATTGATCAGGGCAATGTCGTGGTCCGATCATACAGGGGCGAGGAGCCCGACGCGAAGATGATCATCGCGGCCGACGCCACCTATGTCTCTTCCTGCTCCGAAATCGGACAGCTCGGACGCAAGCTCATCCGGTATGAGCCGGAGGACGCCGAGTTTCACAGCGGCGAGGTGCCCGTCAACATGGGCACCCTGGCGACCGAAATCGTCGCCACGGGCGAGTCCTTCCGGGCCAGTCTGGAATGGATCGGGGAGGGTGAGGATGGGGATTATCGGCCCGCCGACCCCAATGATCGTCCCATCCTCCGTTTTGACGTCTCCCAGGAGGGTGAAAACGGCGAATGGGAGGACGTGCCCGACAGCAGCTATTGCACCCAACTCGATGCCCGGCTTCCCCGCCCGATCCGTGAGCTCGCAGCGAGCTTGATCCTGAAGACCGTCGAGGAGGCTCATGCCGCAGGCCTGTCGCTCAAGCGGGTCTGCGAACGCCTGTCCTGGATGGACGAGGCCGCCGCCACGGCAGGCGACACTGCTCCCTTCCTGAAAACCGAACTCATCGCCGCCACGGAATGAACCAGTCCAATGACCAAGAAACCCAAGAAAGTTGAAGCTCGCTACACCGTAGTCCTGGATAATTGCGGCAACCCGGATCGGGGCCAGGATCCGTCGCGCCGGCTCCCCGGTACCGTTCGGAAGGTCGTTTCTGTCGAGGATTTCGCAGCAGCCTCAAAAGCCTGCCGGGATTACATCGAGGAAAATGACCTCGGTGGCGGCAATTGGACCGGCGGCGAGATCCGTGAGAACGGCCAGATTGTTGGTAAGGTCGCTTACAACGGGACCATCTGGCCGCCAGGCGAATTCGCCGTCGGCATGAAGCCACTCTGGCCGGAGCCAAAGGAGGAGGTTTCAAAGCCGAAGGACCCGCTCGAATGGGAGGTGGCCCAGGTCGACACGCCGTACGGACCTATTCTGGTCGGTGGATGCTTTCGGATCGGCAACGTGAAAAGCGTCGAAGGTAAGTTTGCCGTTGATGATCAGCACTACGAGTTCATGACCTACGCGACCTTCGAGGAAAGCCGGTTCAAGGACATCCAGAGCCACAACCTTCTCAGGAACGGCGTCTATTCAGACACTGTCACTTCACCAAAGAAGGTTCAGGATGCCGTTCGGGCGGCAGTCGCCGCGTGGGCTTCGGTTCCCGCCAATATGGCCCTGATCGTCCGGAACGAAATCAAGGATCAGAAGAAGTCGATCCAGCATGTGGAGCGGCAGATCGCCAGTTATGAGGAACAGCTCGCCAAAGCCAGAGATGAGCTTGCGGGGCATCATTCACGTGTCGCGGAGCTTGAGGAAAAGGCCTCCCAACTCGAGTCCCGCTCGTAGTTCGGATTAACCGCGTTGTGGGTTTCCCTGAGGGAAGCTGTCGCAAAGCCGATTTAATAGTCTAAAATCGGCACATTCAATTCGTCTGAGTTCAGTCTATGCTCCACGCCATCGCGTTCTTCTGTCCCCCTCTTGCCCTCGTTCTTGCCCACAAATGGGGACCCGCCCTCGGCAACGCCCTCCTTTACGGCGTCTCATGGCTGCTCGTACTTCCGATCATCAGTATGTTCTCCGGCCTGGTCGACTCCCTGGCCGGGATGCTGTTCGTATCGGTTGCGCTCATCATGTTCCTCCCGTTTGTGCTGTTGATCGGCCTCCTCTTCATGGGAGGATTCCTCGCAACAGTCGGCGTGGTGGGCCTTGTAGCCTTCGTCTGCTGGCTCGCATCGATCCTCCACGCCTGGAAGGTCCTGTCCCGGATTAGCCGGGAGCGTCATGAACGTGAACTGATCGAAACGATCAGATCGCTCAAGGCAGGAGGGATTTGAAATGAAGTGTCCTTCCATGAACCTAAAGCTCGCCTTTGCAGCTGCCATAACATTCATGGGCTGCTCCGTCCCGGCCTACGCCCAGAATGCGGAGGACGTCATGCATCCTCTCGATCTGAGCGAACCCGGGATCTATTCCAATCCGGCTGTCGAGATGTGGAAGGACTTGCTCGACAAGGCCAATGCCGAGCGAAAGGGTAATCCCGCCACTTCCGGGCTGGTCCCAGGATACGTTTTCGCCAAGGAGTTCAAGGACGGTGATACAACGGTCCTGGCTTCCGTCTATCGCGCTTGGGACATGGTCTGCGATAACGGGCCGAACTCTTCGACCTCCGCTGTGGACTGGGGCACCTGCCCAGTCAGGGTTAAAATCACTCATGGAGGCGGGTCACGGATTGTCGAGGACACTGTTTGCACAACCATCACCGCCCTCGTCGACGCCTCAAATGGTCTTAACGACAAAAACTATGCGGCATTCATCCCGAAGGTTGGGATCCAGTTCAATGTAGCCTCCAAGGGCAGGTATGCAAAGGAATGCACCAAGCTCGTTCGCCTTGATAAGGCTGGACCTGCTGCTGTGAAGCCCGACAAGGTTGCTGAGGCATCGCCTCCGCCCTCAGGAGCCGTCACCGCGGTTTACTCGGATACTCAAGGAAGAACCTGCAAGCAGATAGCGAGCGAGTCCGAGTTCAGCCATTGGAGCTGCTCGGCGCCCGGTGGACGGAGGGCTCAATTCATGGACACCGGTCTTATTGCAGCCGTTCGCTTTGGCGACAGCACCAACACCGAACTCGAGCCTGGATTCCAAGTCTCTGGCGATATGATTGGCAAAAAGATTGAATGGCGCGTTCGGGATGGCAAGCCCTTCGCAGGGATTCTCCGGCACTTTACCCGTGATGCTGACGACAACCCAAGCCAGGTTCTGGTCGTGACCAAGGTCAACGGCAGGGAGGCTTGCCACATCGGCTATATCAATGCCCGCTCGAAGAATGCCAATCAACAGGCGGCCGAGATTGCCGATAACACGGCTCACACCTTCAAGTGCGGTACAGATCGCCCTGTCAGGATAGGCAATCCTCAGATCCGCCTGGAATCCGGCGAATAACCCGTAGCCCGCGGACAGCATCCATGAAACAAAAATGGGCAGCGATGCTGCCCAGATGATCTTGCCTATCGTTTAGGCACGAACTATATTGTGCATTGCAGCACGGCGATTGGCGTTGCCGTCCTGCTCGCCCTTCTTGGGCGTTTCCTCCCTAAACTTCGGGCCGCTTTCGAGCGGCCTTTTTTCTGGGAGCGAGAGTACGGCCCTGTAGACCATAAGCAACTGCGAAAAAGGTCGTAACGGCCAAGCTATTGCCTTTGTGCAGGCGTCGCCTAACAGATCCACTTCCCCTCATTCAGCGCCAATCCTGTTAGAGACGAACCATGCTACAGTCGACCTATCACTGCTGACCGCCAGCGCCGGCAAGGCGCTGGTTCTCTGTGTTGACCAGTTCAGCCAACTTGGACTCGCCACTGTGCCAGCCCTTGTTCCTCTCATTCTCAATCAGGTCGTGACATGATCTGCAGATAGGGACAAGCGGGGAAAGGTCCTCCCCGGCAAGAACACGCGGCCTATAATCCCGGTGGTGAACTTCAGTCGCACGTTGTAGGCAGCAGGCACACTTCCGGCCCGCTTTCGCGAGGACCTTCCTCTTGATGCCTTTCCACAGCGGCGTCTTGAGATATGCATTATAATCAATGGCTGGTCGTATCCAGCTCACGAACGGCACTAAGAATGCGTTTTCGTCCCGCTCGATAAGAACATCCCTCCACTTCGTTTCGGCCTTAAAGCGGTCAAGCCGTGGATCTCCAGTACTGGCGACGGAAAAAAGCTTCAACTGATCTTCGGTCGGGATCGGGTCTGGCAGGATTGGACTCAGAATGAATGGGGCAGACGATTTCGGCTTCACTTCGTTGGTGGCTGGCAGAACCGTTTGCGGAGGTTGAGTAGGCCGATAACGCCTGTTCTCAACGTCATCCCACTTGGCATGCCATTGTAGAACCGCGGCTTCATGGACACGGTCCCGATCCTCGGCCGTTCTGAAGCAGGGAACCCCATTGACGTTAATGTGCTTGATTCCGAGTTCATGTATCACAGCATTGAGCGCTCCCTCCCAGATGCTGTCCCGGCGACGGTCGCCCAGGTTGCGCTTTGGTTTTCTCGGACGCGGGCGAGCCTGGACCGCGAATTTCTCGATGACAGATTCCGCCGATCGGGCAATCCTAGCCCGGATGTGATCCTCTTCGGGATGCCTGTCGAACATAACTCGCTTGCTAAAGCTCATCGCTCCCCCGAGGCCGGATAAGCCATCATGACAACTAGCCCGTTGCTGCGCAACCAGCGGCAAGGTACTAAGCAACCTCCCGGGTCTTTGCACTAGATCGATCTTGAAGTCATAAGAAAATGTTTCGCTCTCTCGCTTTAGCGCTCGTTTCCGTTACACTCTGTTCTATCGTAGACCACGCACTGGCCCAGAGCATTCCGGACGCCGAGGACTGCGCCGTCCGCTGGCATGTTCCTTTCGGCTCACCACTCCGAGCAACGATTTGTACCGGTAGTCAGGACAAGGGTTTTTGTGAGCGCTCGCGTATCGCCGTCAAGGCGATGGACCAGATGTATTCAACCTGCATGGCTGTGGTGGAAGCATCCCGGTTTGAAGGCCGCCATCCAGCCCGGACAAGCGCGCTGATCGACCAAGCGGCAGCTATGATAGCGGGAGGTCAAGGCAAACCTCAGGTTAAACTCACTCGGGTTCCAGACAACTTCATCGGGCTACAGGCTTGCAACGACCCCGACCCGCCGTCCGCCTGCCTGACAAAATATCGGGCTGTTTTTCAGTCCGATATTGGATCCTTGGCGACCGAGTACCGACGGGTCGAGAAAATCACGCCTCGTCTTGAGGTTCCCAGAGAACAGGTGGCCGGATATCGACCCTCCCCGGATCGGATGGTCTTCATGAAATTTTCCGCCGGCGCCTCAGTCGAGTTCCTGACCGGGTACGGCGTTATCACACCGGAAACTCCACGGGATTTTGAAGCATACCTTCTTCGTAATCCTGACGAGCGGCCAAAGTCGATCCGGCTCAACTCGCCAGGAGGAAGCCTGATCGCTGGATTGCGGCTGGGTGAACTCTTCAGGGAAAACGGTTACTCGACCAGCATTGGAGGAGGTCCGTTCAAGCCTCAGTCTTCCATACCGGCCGTCGCGGATTTTGGCGGAGACCAAGGTAATCAAGAGGATGTGCCAGAGATATGCATGAGCGCTTGCGCCTATGCGTTTCTCGGAGGCATCTCGCGGGATTTTGGCGAGAAAACGCGGTATGGGGTCCATCAGTTCTATAACGAGAAGGCCACTTCCGAACCCACGGCAAAAGCCTTTGATGCAACCGACTTGTCATTTCAACAAGTCATGACAGGCCTGATCGTCGATTACATCGTCAGAATGGGCGCTGACGCGCGCCTGATAGTCGAAGCCGCCAAGGCTGAATACGATACTATGAGGGTTCTGTCCCAAAAAGAGGCGCGCGACCTGAAGGTTATCTATGATCCGGAGAGCTTCACCGCGTGGCAGATCCTGCCCAGAGGGCGTGGGGTTATCGCCCGTTCGATTAGTCAAGATGGCAACCGTATCGCCCAAGTGGCATGCTTTACGTCGAAGCGCGGTACGGAAAGAAAGTTCGTCATTTGGCAGAAGGGAGCCAATGCCGGCGACTGGCGCGATCTGGCTAAGATGGCAGTCTCATTTCAATTTGCCGGAATGGTAATCCCGACCGAGAGCCTCAATATCACGACAGACGGCAAAAACGTATACTTCTCTACGGATTTGCCTCTCGACTACGAGAAAAGAATAAGCAGCCTTAAAGTGGATTTGGAATTTTTCCCAGATATCAACACTGCCCCGATGGTCACCATCCGAAGCTTCGTCTTTCCGCCGATTCCGCGCGAGGGATTCGCAGCATCAGCGTCAATTGCGCTGCGGAATTGCCTGCCAGCAAGCTAAGATTAGAACCAAGAGGCTGTCATAATTTCCCGTTGGCTCCTCACTCTCAGGCTTGGTGGCAGGCCCTAGAACCCTCCGGGACTGACAGTGATCTGTACCTAAAATTTCCCGCAACTCTCGAGCAGGGATTTGCGAAAGTCAGACTTCAAAAGATAAGGCTTTGTGCGCGCCATATGCTTGAAGGTGGAGATTGTCGATTCACACTCCTGGGGCGTGTCTGAAGGGAAGTAGCGCATACGGCAGTACTCTGGGCAGCCGGCGATTGAGAGGCCAAGGTTCCCCATAGCGTTCGGGTTTTTGGTTCTCTCAACAATTGTCTGCCGTCTTCTTATCTCCCGATCCAAGTAGATGATTGCGTCTGTGCACTGAGCCAAATCTCTTGGACCTCCGCACCAGGACTGATAGCTGGCGAGTTCCTTCGCTTTCTTTTCCTCTTCCGTCAAAGGCGCGGGGTGTTCAACTTTGGGCTTGGCCGGCTTGGAGGGCACCACAATTGGGCTTGGAAGCACAATGCCCAGATCCTCGATCCGGACGGGGTTGTCGGCGGCAGGAGTCGGGGGCGATGAGACTTCGACAGATTGTCCCGGCTGAACTGAGAGGCCAAAAGCGAGGAGGGCAGGGAGCAGGATGCGGATCATCCTCCTATGATGGCCCAGCAGAACGGCGTCTGGCAACAGCCACGCACCTATCCACTCCTCGTTGGAAGCTTATCGGCCCTGGCGAGTAACTTCAGGAGTATCGCACCATAGGCCCGCCGAGGAACACTCTCGGAGCGGAACCGAGGCATTAGGATTAAATTTCATTCCGCAAGTGACACTCCAGTCCAATCGCGACTCCACTCTTCCAAAATATGTGGAACAATTTCTTCGATTGACTGTCACCAAGCTGCCCGAGGGAGCCGTCGCTTCCAGCGCTCCCCTCGGGGTAAATGGTCTACCGATGCGACTGCTTTCCGTTTTCCCTTTGAGATCGGCAACGGGACCACAACCGCCGATGTCCTTGGCGCTAGGCTCACCTTGACCAACGGCGTCTCGTGAGCTTCCTCGACTTCGACAGACGAGGCTACCGGCGAAGCTACTGCTTTGCGTCTGCGACTGGGCGCTTGTGCCTTTACCTCCACCTGCACAGTTTCTTCAACCTGCTGCTCTGATGGCAGCTCAAGCTCTGGCACAGCGGGAGCAATTGGAAGGCTTTCAAGAATTCGGCGCTCAACGACCGAAGTCTCTGTTTTGCTCGCGGCAGACCGCTCCTGGTTTGCTGGAGGGCGCGCAGGAGGGAACAGCTTTTGTTTCGGCTCCAGAACAAACCGCTCGAATGTCGAAGGTTTGTGAGCTGAGAGCTTTGAGCGTTTTACTTCGAATGTAAAAGATGGGGATGTTTTCTTCATCTGAGAAACAACCATGTCCCACGTATCGGCCTGCACCGTAGGGGACAATGGATAAGAGATTCTTTCCAAAACGGATCGGGAACGGACCTGACATCTTGAACACAGGTCTTGGGTAAACCCCAAAACTGCATCGGCCAAGCCTGCGGATACATAGCACAGCCCGATGATGAGGCAACATCCACAATGCTCGATCTGTTTGACGCGGCTGGTGATCTCTCCGCCGCTATTGAAGCTCTCCATGCCGCAACAGCCCTTTACACAGCAGAGCCCGTGGTCGACGTTCTCCTTGACCGGATCGGCTGGCCAGATGCCGACGGCGGGCTCGTAGATCCCAGCGCCGGCGACGGCATGTTCATGGTCCGCGCTCTGAGCCGCCTTGACCTCGCGCCCGATGATTTCCGGGAGGTCGCCCGGGTTCAGGGCTGGGAGCTTCATCCCGGTGCCATGCGATCTGCCCGGGAGCGGGTGCAATTCCACCTCATTTGCAATGGCTGGTCGGTCGCTTCCGCCCACAAAGCCGCCCAGGCCATCGTTCACCATGGGGACTTCCTCACCGGAGGTCCTGTGCCTAGCACCTTCCGTTTCTGTGCAGGCAATCCCCCTTACCTGCGCTACGGCCATCTGCCTGAGGTGCTAAAGGATCTCTACCGGCCCATCCTACCGGATTTCGCCCGAGGCGACCTCCTGCATGCTTTCCTCGACCGATGCGTCTACAACATGCCGCCCGACGGCATCATCGGTTTCGTCACCAGTGACCGGATCTGGGTGAACGACACGGCTGCCAACCTGCGCAAGCAGCTCGGGAACAAGGTAGGGCATCGACCACATCTCCCGGCTCGATCCTCGCTCCAGCTTCTACATGCCGAAGACCCGCCGGAAAGGGACACCTCCCCGTATCCACCCTGTCGAAGTCGTGCTCATTCCCTCAGCACAGGCCCGAATCCCTCTTGGCAAGCAACCTGTTTCGCCCGATGGCGCCCTGGATCAGCATGATGGGCCGACCCTCGCCGATATCGCCACTGTCCGCCTCGCGCCATGGCTGGGGCCGCATGGCATCTTCACGATCGACGCCCACCAGGTCGGACGCCTTGCCGATGCCGATCTTCTGCCTGCGGTGGACAGCGATGACATCGATCCTGCCACCGATGCGTTAAGACTGGCGACCCGCTACGCCATTCGCACTCACAAGGATCGGGAGCCGACGGGTGCTGGAAGGGACCATCTGCAGGCAACGATTGCCCGGATGCCCAAGCGAGGCCAAAAGGCACGTTGGTGGATGCCGCCTGAGGCGATCACCCTACCTCTCGATCGTCCGGCACTCCTGATCCCCCGCATCGGGCGAAAGATCCGGACCACCCTGCTGGAGCTAGGCATCCTCCCAATCAATCACAACCTCTATGTGGTCTCCGCCGGTCCAGATCACTCGCTCGAAACCATTCAGGAAGTCCTGCAGAGTGAGGAGACCCAAACGTGGGTCTTGAGAAACGCCCCGCCCCTCGAGAATGGCTATCTCGACATCAGGGCAGGGCTGCTGCGCCGGATTCCTGTTCCCGGATCTTTGAGCCCGAAGACGTCAAACGTCCAAGGCTAAACCCCAAAATTTGGATCCAAGGAAAAGGCACGCGGCCATGACTACTTGCATTTTCACCGACAACCTCAACTGCCGCGGACAATTCCGCCGGCTGCGTTCTGTCCGCGACGCCCTCGACGAGATCCATGCATCGTTCGGCACTGTCAAGGAACTGACTGTTCTAGACGGCAGTGATCGCATTCTGGCGTTCATCCCAACCCGCACAACGAGCGGGGAACTCAAGGTCTGGGACTACCGCACCAGCAAGTTCACCGACCCTAAGATACTCTTGAGGTCTGGCGCGATCTTCGCCTCATCCGTCGCCAGCGACGAAATGCAAGAAGCCTTCCAGCGCGAGATTCTCGACCGCGAGATCTCCGGCGCTGCGCCGTTGCCGCTGGCTGCCTAATCTTTCCCCCATCTCAGGACTATTCCATGAACGCTCTTGATGAGAAGCGTCGCCTTGCGGCTGACGAAGAATGCAGCACGTTCGATTTTGGCTATGAGGTTAAGGACGCCTCAGGCTGGGAGTGGACGACCCCCGGTAACCACTGGGAGAAGCCGATCTTCTTCTTCGGAGATGATCGGGATGCGCCATCGATCCGGGGCACCTTTCACATCACGTTCCACGATAGATCGGACGAGATCGCAAAATCTCACGCCAACATCCTCGGCCACGTGATCAGAGGCCGCTCATCCCCTCAACCCGCTATCCTGGCGCCAACAGCCGCACTTCCTGAGACGAAGATCGTGAAAATCGTCTACCAGGTTGTCGCCTTGATGCCTGCTGCCGACGCTCATTGGGCGCAGCACTCCAGGGCTGAAAAAGCCCTCCGCGAGATTGATGAGGGTGATTGGATCGGCTGCGAAATCGTCGGCTCGGTCGAGCACATTCCTGACGACGAGGTCCGTGACGAGCTCCTCGCGATCGGCAACGACGGCACGTTCTTCGATGACGTCCTCAATGATGACGAGGACGGGTCCGCGTCTTCAGGCCAGGAGTAGATCCCGTGGAACAGCTTGCTCTGTTTTCGTTTCCTGAACTCCCGCCGCCGATTGAGGTTTTCGAAGACAGCACGGCTCTCGCTCGTCCAGACTTCACCTCATACGACTACGTACTCATAGCGTTTTCCGGCGGGAAAGATTCGCTGGCCTGCCTTTGCGTAATCATTGAAAATCTTATCGAAGCCGGCGTTCCTCTTGAGAGAGTCGAACTATGGCATCATGATATCGATGGCCGCGAGGGATCGTCTTTGATGGACTGGCCGGTTACTCGCGCGTACTGCGAAGCCGTTGCCAAGGCGTTTGGGCTCAAACTCTACTTCTCCTGGCGCGAAGGCGGCTTCGAGCGCGAAATGCTGCGTGAGAACAGCCGCACCGCGCCTACACATTTTGAAACGCCCAACGGCCTCAGAAGTGGTGGGGGACAGGGCGGAAAATTTGGTACCCGCCGGAAGTTCCCGCAGGTCAGCGCCGACCTCTCCGTGAGGTGGTGTTCGAGCAGCCTCAAGGTGGACATTTCTTCGATGGCGATCACCAATCAAGATCGCTTTCTCGGAAAACGAACCCTGTTTGTCACTGGAGAAAGGGCCCAAGAATCCGCAGCCCGGTCGAAATACCTGACTTTCGAGCCGCACAGGACTGATCGTCGAAACGGCACCCGCCGGATGCGCCATGTGGATCATTGGCGTCCAATCCACGGCTGGAAGGAAGAGCAGGTTTGGGCCATCATCGAGAAGTTTAGCGTCCGGCCTCATCCTGCCTATGATGCTGGTTTCGGCAGAGTTTCGTGCATGAATTGTATCTTCATGTCAGCCAACCAAGCCGCGACGATCCAAGCCTTCGCTCCCGAGAAACTCGCGCCAGTTGCTGCCTACGAACAGGAATTCGGCTGCACGATCCATCGGACTCTGACCGTCCTAGAACGCGCGGCCAAAGGCACTCCCTATGAAGCTGCCTCGGAGGCCTCCATGGAACGCTGCCTGTCCGAAAGCTTCGACGAGCCCATGATCCTGCCTCCTGGCCAGTGGAAGCTGCCCGCAGGTGCCTTCGGCGAATGTGCCGGCCCAACGTGAGATCCCGCATGAACCGCATTATCAGATCGTACATCGCCATGATGTGCGGACCCGACGGCCTTGAGCAGACGGTTACCATAGAGGTCGAAAGCCGCCCGGATACTCCGATGCGGGACGATGCCGGGGACATTCTCCAGGCCGCTCAAAAGCGATGTGCTGCCGGAGTCGTCGACTACGACAGCTTCAATTCGGATAGCGAGTACCTGAATATGGTCGACGCCAGGGCCGCTGAGTACCACGTCGTTTCTATCCGGAAACCAGGTCAACCCGTTAGGTTCGCCTACGAAGGTTATGTCGGTGAGAACGACGAGGCAGTCTTCAGCGGCCCGGTTATCGCTGTTGACACCGACGAAGCCGACTTCGCCGCTCGCTGGGGGATCGCTCTCCAAGCAGGAACCCTGAAAGGGAGCGCCTTTTTCGATCCGGAACTCTTTTCCGAGGCTCTGGAATCCGTCGAGGTTGTCCGCTGCAGCGATCACCCTGTCAGCCTCCCGGAACTCGTCAGCAGCGCTCGCACCCTCATAGCCGCCCATGAACGTGGCGAGCCAATCTCTGACTTGATCGACGAGCTCGCGGTTCTGACCGCCCTTGTCCCCATCCACACTCCAGAAGCCGCACCTGCAGCGAAGGACTGATCGCTATGACCAGCTATTTCATTGACGTGCGCTTTGAACGCCAATTGAGTGATGATCTTCCCATTTTGAACCTGCCGGATGCCGTAGTCCGCGACGAACGACGCCTCGGCGGCCACCTCGTTCGTCAATTTGTTCTCGAACTCCAGGAGGCCTACGACACCTCATCGGTTGCAGGACACTTCGAGGTGGAGCGGGTCGTTCTCAGCTCCGGTGAGGACATCTGGCGTCATGGCGACCCTGTTCCCCCGTATTCGCTGGAAGAGGCCGTCGCGGAACTCCTGCCTGAGATCGACAAGGTGAAGGGGAGCCTTCCCGAAGAGGTTCAGCACCGCCTCGCGAAGGTGGCTAAGCTCCTGTCCGTCACGCCGGCTGTTCCGCAGGCACAAGCGCCCTCCGGGGAGGAAGGCACGCCGATGGATCTTTCTCCGATCGCCCGTATCCCGGCTCCCGCCGTCGCAGCCTGACTTGTTTCGGGCCCCGTCCTGAATTCCACCTCAAAGGGTTCCCATGACACCCGCAGCACAAGAAACCGCCATCCGCGAATACGTGGTCCTTTTCGAGGGCGGCGACGCTCCCGTCCATGTCAAGTTGGATGTTCCAGCTCGGCGCCCGATGATCGATAACTTCCTCCCAGCGGTCGCCAAAGCCCGCGAGCTGAACTCTGCCTTCGATGCCGACGCCGAGACCCGCCGCATTACGGCATTCCGTAAGGCCGGGACGCCTGTCCGCTACAAGGTCGAGGGGGAATATACGAACGGCGGAACACCTCCGACCTGGACCGATGCAGTCTACGCGGTGGATGATGAGTGCGCCGAATTTCAGTGCAAAATGGCGGTTGCCATCAATGAAGGTTGCTCGTTCACGAACCTGGTCGATCTCCGTAAGTCGATGATCCTGATCCCGGTCATCCACTTGGAGCAGGAGCCGTACTCTAAGGACGACATCACAGCTGCTCTTGCCAACTTCCTGTCGGCTTACAATGCCGGCGAAAATGTCGTCAACCACGTCGCCTCCCTGACCCTCATGGCGGAAACCTGTGGCCACAATGTCTGGAAGCCAGGTCCTTCCGCCCCGCCGAGAGGATTGACGCCCCGGTTCGGCGAAGAGGCCTACAACAGGATCATCGAAACCCCAATCCGGGCCATCGACTTCCGCCTCGTCCTTGAGCCCTCAAGCGGGTTAGCGAGCGTCACCAACCGCGAAGACGACGGACACATTCCGACGGACGACAGCGCGGCCTACGCCCAGGTGCTAAGTGCAGCTCCCAGGATGGCCCATGCGATCCGGCGGGCGCTCCCTTGGATTGAGGAGACCGGCATCGCAGATTCCGATCCTCCCGAGTACCTCGCCTTGAGAAACGCCCTCGACAGGGCAATCGGCTGAAACCAGATCCCCGGAGGACATCATGAGCGCAGTTTCTCTCTTCTCGACACCGGAAGTCATCGAGGAATACGCCAAGCCGGATCAGGACATCTTCGGAAACCCGATCCAGGTCGGAGCCACGGTCCGCACCTTCAATCTAGCGACGTTGCTCAATGATGGCCGCGTCTATGGGATGGATACCCGGATTACCGCCTCGAACAGAGTGGATTTCATTGAGGGCAAAGTAGTCGCCATAGGCGAGGTCGTGCACGAAGGCTGCCCCCGGTACACGATCCAGATCACCCGTGAGTGCTATGGCGCCGCAGGGGTCGACACTTCCGACGTCTGCTATGGCGTTGGTCACTTGGTCTACCCGCCGGTCAACGGCACCCCGAAGTCTCTCGGAGGGGTCACCTTCGGGGTAGTCGCTATCGGTCCAGTGTAGCGGCGGTTCGCTTGCCACAAAAAGAAAGGCGCCCCTCCCAGTAGGGGCGCCTTCCGTTTTCAGCTCACCGCGGGAGCGGGCCGCCCGACGAACTGGGGTTCGCCGGAATTCGCCATATAGCTCCGAAAGCTTGCCTTAAGCTGCCTTCACGCCCCGGAGGAACTGGCCGACTTCGTCGCCGAGGCTGTTGGAATGGCGAGCCAGTTCCTGAGCAGCACTCAGGACCTGAGAGGCCGCCGCCCCGGTCTCGCCGGCACCCCGGCGCACATCGCCGATGTTCCCGGTCACATGCTCGGTGCCACGAGCAGCCTCCTGGACGTTACGGGCGATCTCGCCCGTGGCTGCGCCTTGCTCTTCCATGGCGGCCGCGATCGAAGTCGAGATCTGGGACATCTCCCCGATGGTCTGGGTGATCGTCTGGATCGCCTGGACCGCCTCGCGGGTCGCCTGCTGCACCGACGCGATCTGCTGCGAGATCTCGTCCGTGGCCTTCGCCGTCTGGTTGGCAAGCTCCTTCACCTCGGAAGCCACAACCGCAAAGCCCTTACCCGCTTCACCGGCACGCGCAGCCTCAATGGTGGCGTTGAGCGCCAGCAGGTTGGTCTGGCCTGCCACCGAGTTGATCAAGGCAATAACATTGCCAATCCTCTCGGCCGTGGCAGCAAGCTGCTGAACGATCGTATCGGTACGCTGGGCGTCCTGAACCGCGCGCTCGGCAATCCGCGAGGATTGGGTCACCTGGGAGGCGATTTCCCGGATCGAGATCGACAACTCCTCCGTGGCCGCAGCCACCGTCTGCACATTGGCCGAGGTCTGCTCGGCCGCCGAGGCGGCGCTGACCGTCTGGTTGTTGGTCTGGTCGGCGATGGACGTCATGGTTTGGGCGGTCGCCTCCATTTCGGTCGCAGCCGAGGCCAGCCCCTGGGTCATGGCCGAGACATTGCGCTCGAAGTCCTTGGTCAGCTGATCAAGGACCTGGGCCCGGCGCATCTTGGCCTCATCCTCGGCCGCCTGCTCCGCCGCCAGGCGGCGCGCCTCGATGGCGTTGTCCTTGAACACCTGCAGCGAGCGGGCGAGTGCCCCGACTTCGTCTTTGCGCTCAGTGCCGGTCACAGGAATATCAAGCTCCCCTCCGGCCAAGCGACCCATCGCTCCTGTCATCGATCCCAGTGGACGGGCCACGCCCAAGAGGACAATCGAGCAGATCAGGCCGATAGCCACTGCAATGCCGCCCGCGGCAGAACCGATCAGCCACCATCTGGTGCTCAAGGCATCGTCATTCGCTTGGTCTTTGGCTTGGTTCAGTTCGAGAGCGATACCCTCGACGCTCATGGTAATCTGATCCCGCAGAGCACGGCGCAGATCACGCGCGGAGCCATTCGTAATCTCGGTAGCCTTGCCGTCGTTGCCTGCCATGGAGGCAGCAAGGCTCTGTTCCAGCAATTTGAAGTAGTTGAGAGTGGCATCCCGTAGATTCTCATTGAGCTTACGGAATTCCGCAGAGCTCGAAGAATCTACAATCCAATTAAGATCGTCCGTTGCCTTCTTGGTTGCGGTCTTAAAAGCGTTATCCACGCTTTTGACGCGCTCCGGTAGATTCTTGGGCGTCAGGATCATGCTTTTTTCCTGAATCGACGCCTCATTGATCTGCGTATTAACGCTCTGAACCATGCTCAGGCGCTTGGCGTCACTGTCGACAATGCGCTGGGTGTCCGCAGCCATGTCATCAAGGCCTGACACGGCCATCACGATTAGGCCAATAGCAATCGCAACAAAGACCACGACCGGAATGGCGATCTTCGTAAGGATCTTCAGATTATTGAGGAGTCTCATCGTCTTTCGTTGGCCCGCTCGCATCGCCGCGAGAAGCGCACGCCCCCTGACGCGCATAAATCAGGCGGGGCAAAAATTCGTCATAGACGTGAAGAAGACATTAAGCTTACCGCTAAATCTTAGCTGAATAATTTCTCTACGTACTTCCCCTTATCTTCAATTGCGCCGTTTTGGGTCTGAAATTCTAAACACGCTGTTCATGTTTAGACATGAACTATTCCATTCATGTCCCCAGAAAGGATTGCGTATGCGCAGGCTCAACTACGACACGCTGAATATCATCGTTGCCGTTCAGCGCCTCCGGAGCTTCATGATCGCCGACAGCGCCATCCGAGAAGCCGCCGGCCACGAGTCGCCAAGCTGGTTCAAGTCGGCGGAATCCTACTACTCCGAGATTCCGGATTGCGTGATGAAGGTCGCCGGGCTGCACAAGAACCGCAGCGACTTCGAGAAGGTTCTGAACTTCGAGGTCACGGACGAGATGCTGAAGACGAACCACAACAAGCTGTCGATATTCGAATTCCCGGCAGATGATCGCGACGAGTACCGCGCTGAGACGGGAGTAGTCGCCGTCGCATCATGACCCGGCCCCACGACATCAAGGCGCCCGACGGCTACCTCCTCGGCGGCCTTCGGCGGGTCCGGAACGACGGTACCATCCTCTTCCAGCGCGGGTGGTGGAAAGCTCCGGCCGAGTGGATCGGCAAGGAAGTCTGGGTACACGAGGACGAATTGGGAAGTCCTGGCATGCGCGACCGGGAGGTGATTATCAGGGCCGCTCCTCCAGGTGTCTACATCGCGACCGCAATCCTCGAGGGTGTTGCTGTCGTCTGCCATCGCACGGATCGGCCGGACGCGAAACTCGGATGGCGCGATCCCGTCAAACTGGCATGGGCAAACCGCCACAATGAGGCTCCGGCTCCTAAGCCTGAAACGGCAGATACCCAGTAAGGACGGAGTTCTGGATTCTTCGACGGGCAAAGGCAGTTAAGGATCCCCAAAAATGATTCAGCATGGCACGGCCCCTTTCCTCGAATGCTCCAGCCGCGGAGATCGCCGCTTCAGTGCCTTCGCGGCCCGGCTCAAGGGCCGTGGAAACAAGTCCATTGAAGAGATCTATCAGGCCGCAAAGCGTTTCCAGGACGGTTCGACCGGCTTGGCCTGGCGCGAAGCCAAAGGCAAGCGTGCCGTGAATGCCGACGAGGTGAGGGCGCTCTACTCGGTGCTCTGGGATGAATACGTCGCCGAGAACCCGCACCTCCTGCCGGTTCTGACGAGCGCCAGCGGCCTGCAGGACCTGTTCGGTCAGGCCGGCCACGCCTGCCAAGCAACTGAGCTCTGGCGCATTCGATGCGCCGCGCTGGGGCTTCTCGCATAGATTAGAGGCAATCATGACAGAATGTCCCGCGCTCTCCACCCTCGCACGGAAAGCCCTCGATGTGCTGAGACGGGGTGGGGAGTTCCGTTACGCCCTTGAGACCAACAGCTTCACAAAGCGTGAGCAGTTTAAGGCACGCCTCAGGACCGCCTCCGGCCGGACAGTTCGCGGCATCGGCATTAGCACGATGTATGAACTGAAGGGTCAGGGACTAATCGCGCCCGCAAACAGCACATCGGTATCCACCTATTACCGCTTGAACCCGTCGCCCTGCAGTAATCACGCAGGCGAAATTAACAATTGTGCGTCTCAGGGGTAGAATCGAGAGACGAATTCTGGTATTGAAGCTGCCCCGCGGATCTTCCGCTCGGTTCACAGCCACAGCCAGAGGAGGCGTTACATGTCTATGCGACTTTGCACGTACCAACGCGCCGCTTTCCTCGTCATGACCTATGCTGCTGGTGGCTCCCATGAAACCGACCGTCTTCCCTCTGCCCTTGGTAGGGTTCGCCTTCCGCTTTGAACTCCTTCGCGTGCCGCGTAGGCCTGCGAACGATCACAAGCGACCTCTAGCAACAGCCGAACTCGATCATCTCCTGCGCCACGAACTCAAGCAGGCGCTGCGTAACGAACTCAACCCGCATATGCTGCGTGATGTTGGTGTCGACCGCAGCCGAGCCGAGTGATGTTTCGACGGTGCGGTCCAGTGATCCCGCTCGGAACTGATGATGTGCGCCGCCACACAGTGGTGCGTCGTGCGTGCATCTACAAAGAACGTGCGATGCCGGAACACATCGCACGCGCCCTGGTGGGAGGTCTGGTGCTCAGCCTCCTGCCGGGGCAATTCTGCTTATGCACAGCCTGATGTTGAACCGACGAGGCACTTGGCGTATTATCTTGCCGTGGTGTTGCAACCGGCATCACAACAATTCGCCCTGACAGTGAGCTCCGCACGGCTATCTCTGTCAGGGCGTTTTCGTTTGAGCAGCGTTGACGGAATTGCAACCGCTGCCTATCTCCCCACTGTGGTGTCATTCCCTTGGACCACGAACGCCTTGGTCGAGGTTTCCAAGACAGCACCTCTGCCAAGGCGTTGCTCTGCGTCTCGCAGACTGCCGAGCATACGCTCTGCTCCCGATCTCACCTGATGCGCCAAACGTTCACTCCGCCCGGAGTTTGAGCGCGCATGGGCATGTTCACACCCTTCGTTATCGCTCCCAAGGAGGATCAGTGACCTACTTCACCAACACCAGCCTTCGCCTTCTCGAAATGGCATCGACCAAGGCCAACACCGAATTCTCGCCGTGGTGGCTGGCTCTGAACGGAGAGTTGGCCAAGCGAAAGCTCCCCGAAGCCCGCTATGGCGATGCTCGGGACTATTACGAGACCGGCCATTCTCCGGAAACGGCGGCCGATGACATCCTCGTGACTGCCACGTAAAGCATTACCTCAGGCGTAATCGACCCGATGCTGCGTCTCCTCCATGGTCCTCATGCCGGGATTACCCCAGCCCACCATCAGGAGACATCTCATGACCGACGCCACCTCAATCGCCAACCGCTACATCGCTCTCTGGAATGAGACGAATGCCAACCGTCGGCAGGCGCTGCTGGCCGATCTCTGGACCGACGATGGTACTTACATCGACCCACTGATGCAGGGCAGCGGCCACAACCAGATCGGCGCCCTCATCAGCGCCGTGCACGAGCGCTTCCCCGGCTTTCGCTTCGCGCTGGTCGGTCAGCCCGACGGCCATGGCAGCAACGTCCGGTTCTCGTGGCAGCTCGGGCCAGAAGGGGTGGACGGGCCGATCAAGGGCACCGACTTTGCCACTCTGGACAATGGGCGCCTGAAGGAGGTCGTGGGTTTCCTCGACCAGGTTCCTGCAGCAGCCTAACACTCTTCCCCCTCAAGCGTTCAAGAGGCTGGTCCCGATTGAGTTCGGGTCAGCCTTTTTCTTTTCCAATTCTGCTCATCTGCCAGTCGGCATTTCTCAATCCCCAAGAGAAGAATCTCGACGGCGCGGGCTCGACGCAGGGTCGATCGAACCGCAACCCACCCTTACCGGCACAAAGTTGACCGGAGGATCCCATGACACATGATTTCAAGCTCAGGAACGGGCATCGCACCCGCGCGCTTTTGCACGCGGTTTCACTGATCAATGCCCAGGCCTGCAAACCCCTATACGAGCGTCGCTCTCGCCTTCTGAGCGACATTGTTCATTGCGCCTACCAGATCGGGACCATCGCTTCTGAGCGCTACAAGGCTTTTGAGGAATTCACTCTTGCGGGCCTAACTGAGAATACCTCCGAGTTGGAGATCGGAGCGCTGGCAAGCCACCTGCTCGGATACGTGGAAATCGCTCACACCTATCGCAGCGTCTGGGGTGTATGGATCGACCACTGCTCCCGCCCGGGGTTTCTGACCTTCCAACTACCGGAAGGAGCGATGAACCGTCAGCCGATGGCCGGCGAAATCCTCAACTTCAAGCGTGTTCACGAAGGAGGGCGGGGCGGAAGCGCCTCCTTCCTCCCCGTCGCATCCCTTTCCTGGGCCCTGTCGACCGAGGCCTCCGGGGTCGAGACGTATCAAGCCAGCCTCAAGGAACATGTCAGAATTCTGGAAGAGGAGATCTGCCCGGCGGTGATGGCGGAGTTCGCCCAGGTTCCAGCCTTCGTCCAGGCTTTCAACGACTGCGTCACCTATCAGGACATCGTAAAGATCTTTCCGGCCGTCGCCAGGATCCTCAAAGCCGATGACGAGCATCGCAACGACAATGCCGTTTCCGCTCTGCTCAACCTCGCCGGCTAACTCCCCTCGATATTCCAAGGCAATTGCAATGAACACGCTCACCACCACTTCCGTTGAAGCCACCCTCGGCCGCAAGCTCATCACCCGGGCGGATCAGTTCTTCAGCCACTCCCAAGACTGCATCATCGACGAGATGATTCAGAACTCCCGCCGCGCCAGGGCGAAATCCGTCCGGTTCACCCTCGAAGGCGGCGATCTCGTTATCGCCGACGATGGGCACGGACTGACGGCCGATAACGCCCACATCCTGCTGATGGCGGGCGGTAGCAAAAACGACGATGCGACGGAGACCTTTGAGGTGCCAGCGGGTTTGGGCTTCTTCGCGCTCTCTAAGTACGACGTCGTCGTACGCTCCCATGACTGGGAGATGCAGGTGCCGAAGGAGGCCTTCACGGGCGGCACGACCGCCGCACTCACCCGTGGTTTTCCCCATCAGGACGGACTCTCCATCCGGATCCGAGCATTCATCCCGCTCAAAGCCCTGGAGGAGCATGAGGGTAAACGCCTCGGCGAGATCATCGAGCGCTGCATCCGCTATTCCGGACTGACCGCCACTCTTGAAGGCTTTCCTCAGGAGGTGCCGACGGTGGTCCTGCCCAGGATCTTCCTTGATCACACCCTGGAGGACCACAAAGGCCAGATCACCGCTGTTACCTCCGAGACGATCCATGGCGTGACCATCAAGCTAGCCCGCGTTCGCGGCGAGTTCTGGCGGATGGACAAAACCAAGATCAACTTCTTCGGCAAGGTCATCAGCCTGAGCGACACCCAGGCCCGGCATCAGATCCCGGCCGCAGAGAAGACGGTCGAGTTGAGCACCGAGAAGAAGGCGTTCGTTGAGACCAGCTTCTGCACGATCGTCCTGATCGATGTGCACGATACGAGCCGCCTGAAGCTCAAACTGCCCGAACGCGATGTCCTGATCCAGGATGAGGGTCTGGACCTGATCTGGAAGACGGTCGAGCAGCTCTATTGCCGGATGATCTCGAACCCGGCCATCGTCAACGGTCTTCCGGCCGACCACCCCTTGCGCGGGACCTCGCCCTATCCCCTTCCGCGCCCCTCCTGCGTCGTCTCCAATCTCGCAGGCACCAGCTGGATGCCTGTCGACGGCGGCTTGATAGCGGCCGATGGCGACCGCTTGGAGCGCCATGAGATCGTCAGCGTGACCCTCGATTCCTACCACGTCCAGGAAAGTGGCTACCTGCAGTCGATGCTGGAGAACATCGTCGGGAGCGATGGCTGTGCACCCGTGACGCGGGTCATGTTCGAGGACCGAGACATCGACCAAGCGCTTGGAAAGGGGGTCGTTCCGCATGTGGTCGGCAACACCCTTGTGATCAAAGCCGAGGGCGACGAAATCCACGTGCCCCTCGACGATGGAGAGTCCGGCTACGCCCTCGAATATACCGAGGTCGGCGGTGCGATTGGCGATGCCACGGTCAAGATCGACGATCTCTACAACACGGTCGTGGAAGACCTTGCCCTGATGTTTACGATTGAAGACCCGCAGGGAGATGACAGAACCCTCTCGGCTCCCATCGCAGCGATCTACTTCAATCCCGACTGGGATACCTACGACCCTTATCTGATCATCGCCAAGGGTCGTGAGGACGAAGTCCAGACCCGCATGCTCCGGGGAGTCCCCTGGTACAATGATGAGGGCGGGGACTATTCCCTCCAGGAGGACAACCACAGCGCATCGTTCGCTACGCTGATTGCGAAGATCACTGGAACGTCGCGCTCCCACTTCCAGCGGGAGGTTCAGTCGGCTGTCCAAGACAAGGCGTATTCGCTCATGAGCGACGTCGAAGGAGAGGAGGAGACCATCGTGTTGAGGGTGATGGTGAGCCTGAAGAATGGCGGCTCTCCGGTTGTGACCGTTGAGCGTGACACACCGGTCCAGGCGGAAGCGGCTTGAGGGCGACAAGGGCGGTCATCGCGACCGCCCGTTTTCATGCAGAGCTCACATTATCCGCTGCTGGAGTTTAACGGCTACCGATTGTCGGACGTGACGAGCTTCACGGCCAATCCGCCCATGATTGTTGCCGTTATCCAACGTGCCGCTTGACGGATCCATCCGACGCTGGCCAGGCGAGTGGCGGCACGCGCGGTTACAAGCGCTACAAGAAGGTTCACGCTCGTCCCACCGACGTTGCACCACAGACCCAGAAGAAAGGTCTGGATCGCAGCCACTCCATGCACAGGGTCAATGAACTGGGGCAAGAACGCGAGGAAGAACAAGCCCACCTTCGGGTTCAGGAGGTTCACCATTGCTCCTGAGCGGAACACGGCCGCAGTGGAGCGGGGCACCTCCACGTCGTGTGAGTGGGTAGGCCCGCTGCGGATCAGGGTAAAGGCGATATAGATCAGGTACGCTGCACCCACCCATTTCAGGATGGTGAAGGCTGTCTGGGACGACGCGATGATCGCCGACAGGCCCAGAACTGCCGCCAGCAGATGGACCATCGAGCCTGCGCCGGCGCCAAGCGCTGCGGCTATCCCACCCTTAGCTCCGCCTCGGGCCGCTGATGTGGCGACAAACGTCATGTCGGCGCCTGGCGTGACATTGAGGGCGAAACTGGCAACCGCAAACGTCAGCAGGCGCGGCCAGTCTGGCAGGAGGTCCGAGCCAGCAATGTCAAACATGATTTCCTCCTCCGGTGAGGATCAAGCCGCGGCCTACACGTTGAGGAGATTGCCCCTCCCGACGAAGGGATAACGCCTGCCGGAAGAAGCCGTTGCGGCTAAGCTGGGCATACGAAACCAACAGAATTCTCGCTTTAACTCGGACATTGGGTGAACCCGACAGTTGGTCAAATCCCCGGAAAGGGTGAAGGGAGATCTCGATGCAGCTCACGCGCAAGTACCGCAGCCTCATCCGTCGTCTGGTCCGCGAACTGAATCGTAACAAGGTGAATTTCCTCGCCCGACGGGCCGATCTCAAAACGAGGATCGGGCAGCTGCAGGAAAGCGGCAAAGTCGCCATCGTTTATGGTGGCATCGATTGCGACGGCGGCCGCTGGGACAATCGCGTCTCCATGGTTCCCGCTATCCCGATGGCCGTGGAACGGTGGTACGACCGGTACGAGGCCCAAGCCGAAGGTCCTCAGTGGCAGACCCTCGAGAAGCCGTCGGTCGCCTCAGACCTCGTTGAGGATGATCGCGACCTTGCGCTGGAGGCCTTCGAGGACGGGCACTCTCACGTCCTCTTTGCCTGACGCCAGTCACTAGCGCCCAACCGTCACCCCTTCCTTTCCAGTTCTTCCGATGAATGGTGGTCCCGCCATGACGATGCGCCGCGCACATAACGACAACAGCCGATTTCACCTCGGCTTCCTTACGGTCAATCGCCAGGATGAGGGCACCAGAGCCGACGTCCGGGTCGACAAGCTGGACATCCACCTGACCGATGCGGTCTTCCAGGCCACGAATGGCGGCATATACCGCAAGCTCCGCGCAACCGCCCAAGATGGCACGACCTATTACGGCAGCGCGTTTGCCGGAAAGGAGCGCGATTTCACGAAGTCGATGACCCTGGTGGTCTACTTCGGATCAGACAAGCTCACGGTCCCGGTGCCGGTCGCCGACCTCGCCGTCGGCGACATCTCCTCGCTGGAACTCTCCTGCACCGTCGAGGCCTCGCACCAAAAGGCGCGTCCGATGGCCCCCGAGCCCGCGGCCAAGCCCACCGATCTTCAGGAAGATCGCCTCTGGTCCGTCACGGAAACCTTCATCCGGGCCCAGCCCATCAAAGCCAAGGATCAACTCACCAAGCTTCGGCGCGCCGTGACACTGATCTACCACCCGGATCAGTACGCCGAGAATGAGCGCGACATCCGGACCCGGATCATCGCCCGGGCCAACGACCTGATCGACAAGATCGGCCAGCAGATCGCCGCCTGACGCACCCGCCCGTTCACGAGGAACCCTGCCGATGGATAACCCCGCTACGCCGACCACACTTAAGACGGTCGCCGAACTGCTCAATGAAATCCAAAGCTACTTCGCCATTCTGGCGAATACCGAGAGGGTCTCGCTCTCGGACACCGAGGCGCCAGATGTCCTCTGCCTGCGGGATGCCACTGAGATCGGCTGTTCGGGCCTCGACCTCGTTGAGGAGCTTCGAAGCCGGCTCGACAAACCGGCCGATGAGGCCCTCAAGCCAGCCGCGACTGCCGGGGCCGACCCTCTGGCCGGTCTCAAGGAACTACCGCTCGACCGTGTCGTGACCCTCCATCTGAACTCGCGTCATTCCCTTACGGGAGCCATTGCTGAGGGTCCCGAGGACCAACTGGTCCTCTTCGAGCCTCGATCTGGCTCCTCGTGCCAGTACCACATGGTCCCGTTCGCCAGCGTCACCGCCTGGTCGGACATGCGGGGTGAGAAGGCTGAGCCGCTCTTCCTCTACGGACGGGAGTATCTGACTCGGCAGAAGATCAGCGAAAAGGAGAGGTCTCGGGCGGGGGTATGCGGCTGACCGGGGACTATCCTGCGGGTTTCAGGGGTTGCCTCGCCCTTGCCCCGTGATTACGAGAACCAAATCTCCTCAAATCCTTTCATTCCCTAAATTCCATGACCATTCGCCGCCGATTTCTCCTCGCCCCGTCTCTTGCCCGCCTCATTCAGCGGGAGAGAGGAGGTCTTCGCCAGGTCGAAGGCTTCTTCCCGGCACAATCGGACCGCACCTCCTGGGTCCGGCTCGAAGAGGATAGAGCTTTCCTCATCCTAAGAGCGGCTGGCCCTCATGGGGAGACGGAGGAACAGACCGAAGTTCCGGTGGCTCACGCCCACGCGCTCCTCGATGTCTGTGCCGGCGAGGTCGACTACGCCCGCACCAGGCTTCAGATCGGGGATCGCGCCGCCCTGGTGGACCAGACCTTCCGGCCACGCTCATTTCAGGTCGTTACGGTCGAATTCGATACGGACGGCGAGGCGAGGGGGTTCCGGCCACTCCCCTGGTTCGGTCCTGAGGTCACGGGCGATGACCGCTACACGAACCAGTCTTTGGCCTTGAGTGGGCTCAACGAGGCTCCAGAGGTTCCACTGTCCGACGAGGCGCTCAGCGGCCTGCTCGACACCCTCGAGAACCGGTTCCCAGTTCAGGCTCGTATCCCGGTAGCCCGCCCCACAGCCAAGCAGGTGCCGGTGACCAACTCTCCTGCCGCGCCAGTGACCCGCAGGGGCCAAGTTGCCACGGTCGATCTCGGCGAGCTCGAGGCGGCCATGATGGACGAAATGGAGCGTGCGCTCCAAAATAGCCGCTCCTCCTAAGGGACTTCGGCCCGGATGTCTGATGCCCGCTCGCCCATAAAGCACCACCTGGTGCTTTACCGGCGCGACCCGGAGCAGGGCAGGGCTCGCTTCTTCAGCCTGATGATCGAACGCGACCTGTTTGGCACCATCCGGCTGGTGCGGAATTGGGGAGCCGTTGGCTCCAAGGGCCAGGAGAAGGTCGATATCTACCCCGAGGAAGCCCAGGCCACCCGCGCCCTGGAGCTGTGGGCCGACGCCCAGAGGCGCAAGGGATACACGGACCTTTGACGAAGCCGCAGGAGTCGTCGCCTCTGCCGTTCAGGCTTTAAACCTGATCACCGCCATCATTGAGAACTGAAGCTTTTGCCCGGCATCGTTCCGTGGTTCCCATAATGCGAATTTTTGCGGCTCAGTTTTGCGTTCTATGCGCGTGCAAAGCCCAGATTTACCACTAGGAGCGATTTAGATTTTGAGCCTCCCCCACCGCGCGTTATGGATTTTCCCAAACCTGAAGGACGACCGATGGACGACAACATGGCCTACGCGCTCGCTTGGGGAGCGGCGAAAAGGATGGAAGCGACGGTAGATCAGTACGAGGAGGCCCTCGCCACCCTGCGTCGGCACATTGGCGACCTGAAATGGGAACTGATGCAGGAGCACGCCATGCGCCGCGGCCTGCAGAGTGAGCTCGGACACATGCACAAGGCGCATCCCGATTCTGTCTTCCTCAAGCCGACCTCGCTCAAGAAGCCGGACGGCTCGCCGATGACCGCCGGCGACATCATGTACCTCGCCGGGTTCAAGGACGCGATGAAGGAGAACGGGATCGACCCCGACGCCTACCTCCGGTTCCCTGAGAAGCTGTAAGCCTGCCCACCCGACCGAGGCTTCCATGGCCAAGGATTCTGGCTCGCTCGTGCGGGTCAGGCCGATTGAGCCTGGTTGCCCGACATCGCCTTCATCGCCTCGAAGCTCCTTGTGAGCGCCCGCCAAAGGCTGCCGATCTCCTCCGATCCAGGCGACCCGGCGCTGAACTTGCTCACGCCGGCTCCATGAGCCAGGGAAAGCGACAGTTCGGGGCGATGCGTGATCTGACCACTCCACGTCGGAACGTCGAGCGCCTGCATCGCGCCCCGTGCGTCCATCACCGTCGGATCTTCCGAGCCGTTCTTGGCTGGCGCGGCGTTGATCACCACCGCATAAGGCTTCTTGAGTTCACGGCACATCTGGATCGTGGCCTGGACGGCATCGACATCAAACAGCCCCGGACGCATTGGGATCACGACAAGATCCGCATGCCAGATCGCCTCGGCCACAGGGGCTTCCGCATTCGGCGGCGTGTCGATCAGAACCCATTCAGCCCCGGCACGGCGCGCCTTCGCCAAGGTGGCCGCGAGATGCTTGGTGCCAACGTGGAGCGGAAGATCCTGTGAGCCCCGAACCCGGTTCCAAAGGGCCAGAGACCCCTGCGGATCCGCGTCAATCAGGAGCGTCGGGCGAGCATTCTCGGCCATATAGCTCCCCAGATGCGCGGCTAGGGTGCTTTTTCCAGAACCGCCCTTGCGGGACGCGAAAACCACGACATTCATGCCATTTCCCCCAGTCTTGATCAGGCAAGCTATCGTCCGCGAGGATGGTTAACGGAGCCTTATCGCTGGGAGTACAGCAAAACGCCCTCACCGAGGGGTCTTGCCAGACCTCCGGCTGAGGGCGGTTGGAGCCCCGGCCAAGGAAATCGGGTGGATCCTCAGCCAGGGCGTATGCGGCTCAAGGAGGCTGAAACCGCACACGCGAACCTTGGCCGTTCAACCGTGGCAATTTTATGAGCCGCTTAGTCGCGATATGCCCGGCATAACTTTTTGCGAGAATTGTTTTTTTCCCGACAGACGACGGCGAGCGAACCTGATTGAGTAACCCGAACCGGTCTAGTTGCCCCTACGGCCGGAATCCTTAAAGCGCCCGCTGAGACGATGGGCGCTTCTCTTTTTTCGGCCTTGGACCTTGTCCCTGGATCGTCACCACACCAGCAGCCAGAACATCCAGCCTGACACGTTCCGTCCGCTCCAAAGCTGCCGCCAGGATGCCCGTACGGTAGGCGATTGGCCGCCGCGCCAAAAAGCTGATGGCACGTGGCTCATTGTCATTGCATGGCTTCGCCGGTGCTGGCCGCCTTTCAATCTGTCTCTTACACATGGGAGCCCCCTTTCCCTGCGCTTCGCTTACCGCAGCAGCATTGTGCGAGGGTGGCGCCGTAAGATTGGTCGTGGCAGCTCAGTCGCTTCCACAAGCCCTGGGCAAGCTTAACCTTGTATCAAGATGATCGCGGCAGTGTGCCTCCTCGTTTGTAAGGAGTACGCACTATGACGGCTTTGCCCAACCACGACCGTGGACCCATCACCGAGGAGAAACTCCTCAAGGCCGTCAATATTCTTGCCGACATCGTAGAGCAAAACGGCCCAGCTTTTCGGCCGCTGTACCTGAGTCTTCGCCAGCAGTTGGCCGAGCTTCGGCTGCAACAGAGCGCCGATGCTGCGCTCGAAGCCATCAAATCCCGCAGCGGAACCAAGGTCGCCTAAGAACTCGGCAGAGCCCTCCCTATGAGCCAAAGGGACGACAAACCCCAAGAAGCTCAACCGGATCCTCAAAAGATTCCCGGAGGGAGGCAGCTTGAGTTGAAGCACGTCGAGAACGAACGAATCAAATACCTGGTCAATGCTCTGGATCGAGCTTCCACCACCTGCCTGACTGTCGGGGTCGCCGGTCCGATCGCTGCAGCCGTCTACAACCTGAACGGTTTCGCGGAATTGATGGAGACCAAGAAACTAACTATCGGTCTTCTGGGTTGGCTATCCGTCGCGATCCTACTACATTTACTGGGAAGATATGTCCTGAGGTGGTTGAAGCCATGAACGGAACAGAGTTACTAGCCTTCGTGATTGCCCCCGCTCTTGTCGCGGCGATCGGCATCGGCGCGGTTGTTCTGAATGAATGGCATATGCGCCGTCAGAGGCACCAGCACCATTAAGGTAGTGGTTCAGATCCCTCCCTTAAATCATTGAAGTTTCGAAAGGATCGGTGAGTTTCGCCGGTCCTTTTTTCTTTGCCCGTTGCGGACTGACAATCCCCGCCATTCCGGACAAAGAACCCATGCTCAAGTTTCTGCTCGGCCTCCCTCATGTGATGAGAGGGCCGCTGATCGATGCTGCCCGATCCCTGAATGCACCGGTCCTAATCAGTGCCAACGCCCTGTCGGTCTGGAAGAAGGATGCCAGCGACATCCCCGTCTGGCACGGATTCAGAACCAGCAACCTCAAACATCTCAACGGCTTAGAAGCATATCTTGATAGCGCAGGCTTCGTCGCCGCGAGCCGATACCGGGGCTTCGCCTGGACGGTCGATCAGTATCTCGACCTTGGCGCTGCATACCCGTGGCAGTGGTTCGCCTCAATGGACCTCTGCGTCGAGCCGGAGATCGCCCGAAACCGTGATCTGGTCCTGGACAGGATCTCCGGCACCGTGGATCTCAACCGCGCCTGTATCCGCGGCGCCAGAGAGCGAGGAATCCTCAGCCGCCTGATGCCTGTATTGCAGGGCTGGATGCCTGAAGATTACGTCCGCTGCCTGGAGCGCATACCGGATCTCTCCGGGTTTCCGATCGTCGGGGTCGGATCCATGTGCCGGCGGCACCTCCACGGTCCCCAAGGCATCCTGCAGGTGATCGAGACACTGGATCGCGAACTGCGCGGGACACCCATCCAGCTTCACCTCTTCGGCCTCAAAGGAGTCGGGGCGGCCGAGCTGCGCCAGCATCCCCGCGTCGCCACCGTGGACTCGCAGGCCTATGGCACCAAAGCTCGGATTGAGGCGCGGGAAGCCGGGATCAGCAAGACCAACCAGTTCCTCGCCCAGACCATGACCGATTGGTACCTAAAGCAGCTGGATGCCCTGCAGGCTCCGGCCGGCGAGAACCGCCATCCGCCAGCCCTCCTGGATCTGAGGATGCCGCTACCTTTGAGCCCTCTTGAGGCACGGCTTCATCATGCCCGTGAGCAGATGCGAGAGTTGCTCGAGGCGGGAGAAATCGACTGGCAGCAGCTTCATGATGAACGCGTGTTGGCCTTCGCCTTCGATGACGAAGAGGCCGAAGTCGCTTCCCACCCAGAAATGGCCTTGGCTGCCTGACAGCTTCGATTGGCGGCGCCAGGAGGGAAGGGGCGCGCCGCCAATCGCCTAAAGCCCGTTTACCCAACGGGCCTCGTTTCCTGCCCATGATGGACGCCATAGCTCTCCAGCAGGCCCAGACCAGCCAAACGCTCTTTTACCTCCGGCAGCGTCACGGGCCGATAGTCCCAGACGTTCGTCCCCACATCGTGGGAGCGCCCCTGCGGCGGCAGGGACCCGTGCGAGTGACCGTACAGATGGAAGGCTCCATAATGAGCCTTATTCCAGACCCGGTGCCCGTAATGGCTCAGGACGACAAAGTCCTGACCGTCCCGGATCTCCGCGTAAGCCTGGGACGAAACCCATTCCGGCAAGCGCTTCACAGTGGAATGATCGTGATTTCCCCACACGAAATGCTTCTGGCCGTTGAGGCGGCCAAGGATGGCTGCGGCATGCTGGCCTTTGCCCCACACGAAATCGCCCAGGTGCCAAACGGTGTCGGTGGGCCGGACGCGCTGGTTCCAGCGACGGATGATCTCCTCCTCCATCTCCTCGGCGGTGATGAAGGGGCGGCGGTCAAAGTGCAGAACGGCCTTGTGCCGGAAATGGGTGTCGCTCGTGTAGAAAATGGTCATCGCTCGCTCTCTCGAAGGTGCGCTGATCCGCGCCTGACAAGAGGGCGGACAGGGTCATGGCTGGGCGGGACGCCGCGGGCGGGGCGCATGCGCCCCGAGAATCTTCAGCGGGGTCGCTTCACCAGGCGCGCGGCGCCACTATTCGAGCGAGACGAGTGGATTTCGGGCGCACGACGGGCATGACGGGGCCGGGAATGCCCTCACTCATGATTGCCGTCATCCTCTGCACGCCAGTTCTCTCCGGTTGTGAGACCGAGGCGATTATCTGCAAATTTTCCGTAGTTTCAATGCCGATCAGGAGAACAACATGCCGGGTAAGCGCAGGAAATCACCGCCGGAACATCCTATCGAGAAAATTCTCCGGGCGGCCAGTACGATCGGACAATTGGAGATTATTGCTGGCATCGACCGTTCACCGGAAGGCAGATAAGCGTTCTGGGACCCGTACAAGCACATCAACCCGCCAGGAGCTAGTCTGAATGCCGGTTGTCAGGAACTCCGCCGCCTAGCGCGCCAGCGGGCAGGGCTCAAGCCGCCCTATTCTGGATTGAGGCCTTTGCCCCTCTCGTAAACAGCCCGTTAACCAAACCGCCTTATCGTTCCAGGACTGCTTTTAAGCAGCGGCATTTAGAGATGAGACGACGCTACAGCCGACCGAGCGTAGCCAGCGTAAACCATCGTTGAAAGTCCCCCTTGCGCAGCCACGGTGGGAATCCGATATGCGGGAACCGCACAAAAGATATCGAGTTCAAACCATTTACACTCGCCGTATGAGCGTAGTGAATTCGACGTCTGCGGCACAGATTAGTTCGACCGAGAAATGATCTGTGTCTCAAGGAGATCTGATCTGAATGACGACGAAGAATAATCCTCTGACCTTCCAGACTGGCGAAGCGGTCGTGTATCCGGGTCACGGCGTCGGTGCGATCACAGGAATTGAGGAGCAAGAGGTCGCTGGGTTCAAGCTTGAACTCCTCGTAATCGGGTTCGACGCTGGCAAACTCACCGTTCGCCTTCCTCTGGCTAAGGCGAAAAGCAGCGGCTTGAGAAAGCTGTCTGAGCCGGCCGTTGTCAGCCAGGCACTTGAGATCCTGAGTGGAAAGGCTCGCGCAAAGCGCGGAATGTGGAACCGCCGTGCTGCAGATTTCCAAGAGCGCATCGGAACAGGCCAGTTGACAGCGATCGCCGAGGTTCTGCGGGATCTAAACCGAGGGCCGCAGCAGGAAGAGGCATCCTATAGCGAGCGGCAGATCTTCGAGAGCGCTCTGGACTTCATGATCAAGGAGGTCGCGGCAGTGAATCAAATCACGGACACAGAAGCGCGCAAGCTCATTGAGCAGCACTTGGCCAGCGCTCCTCGCCCCGGAAGATCGCCAGAAGGCGAAGCAGCCGCATAGCCGTCCTAGAGAACCACTTCGTCAAGGCGGCGCACAGAGGAGGAAGGTTGCGCCGCCTATCGCCGGATTCTGATGATGAAAAGCTTCTGCTGGCTACCGGACATCTCCTGCGCACCGGTGCGGCGGCGCCATGAAGCGGCAGTCCATCATGATCATGCGCTCTGATACCCAACCAGTGCCATAAGCTGTCTGGACATTCCAGCGACCCCCGCTATGCCCGATGATCCGAGCCGGAGCCTGATCCGGCAGCTTGTCACAACGCATCTGGTCCTTATCGCAGAGCGCCGCGCCAGGTTTGATCCAACAGGCCTGTTGCTGTGTCGAGGTACATAGGCGACGGGTATCTCGCTGCCAAGACGTTTCGGCAAATGCCTTTGGTGCCAAGGCGACTAACATCAACATCGCCAAACTCAAGATACGGCTCACATATCTCTCCCATTCAAGATTGCCGGAGCTCAACGAGATTCTTAGGATTCTTGATGCCACCCTTTAGCTCGTCAAACTTCCCCGATTTGAAAGTTTTGCCGTTATAATCCTTTGGCGGTTCAGATTTGAAATGAAGCCGGAAGTTTGGTTGCTGACCTTCCCCGATCTTGCCTACGAAGATGCTCTCGACCTTTGGCATTTGCTTGGCTGCGAAGTTAAGGATCCTCCTCTTGGCCATCGGATCCAGCTTCCTGAGCCAAGGGTCATCCAGCAGCGGACTTTCCCAAAAATCTGCCAGATTCATATCAATGAGGTCGCCATAGCGGTCCTCCTTGTAGTTATTTGCTTTTAAGTAGCGTTTCACCTTTGCTCGTAGCGCGGCGATCTCCGATCGTGGAAACTTTAGATCCTCCACAGCTGTGTGACCATCCAAGAACAAGATCTTTGTCGTTCCCTCGACACGCGGATCTTCGTCTTTCAGAGTCCAGATCCCGTCGAATTCAACTTCCTTGGTTTTTCCATCGAACGCGAAGCAAATCACAATATCAGAAGGATCGATCTTCCAGCCTGGTACGGCTTCGAAAATTGGGTAGTAGTAGTTATCCTCGTATTCCTTTCGTGTGGCTGGGTCATAAACTTCATCCGCGGTCTTCTTGTATAAGGCTACCGCTGCATCACTGGCTTCATCTGGATCGTACGCCATTAGCCGAACGCGGTTTTGACGAAACCAATCCCGGTCCGTTCCCATTACTTCCATAACCGTCCGCTGCGGCTGCTTGATGCTTGCTACAGGTGGCTTTGGAAGGACGGGAAGTTTTACAATCTGCTTTTCGGTAAGGCGTCGGGCCAACTTCCACTTGCTCTCAAACCAGTCACTTAAATCCTTTCGGTCTTCATTGGCTCCGAATTTTATCGCCGCCTCATGATTGATGGTTTGCCCGTCGGATTTGCCAAGACCTTTCGTCGATGCGTTTGCGGAGCCAATCACGGCTCCTTTGGAGGTCAAATAGACTTTTGCGTGGAGATCCCGCAGATGCCTCAATCTCACCTTTGGGTTCTTTGCCAAGGCTAGAAGCTGTTCCTTATTGCAAGCTCCACTCCATGGATCGCAGATTATATCGACCCTCGGGCCTTTCGCTTTACCAATTCCGATTTTCTCCGCTGCACCCCAGCCCCAATAGGCGACCGCAAGCCGACACTTATTGCCGCCATCGATGATCTCCTTAACGGCCTTCAGGATTTCTCCGTCCTTTAAGAATTTCGGCATTCTGCACCCCCAAATTTCATGCAGATAGGCTACCCCCTGAACTAGGATTGTCTATCGGTCCAAAGATGGACCAAACCCCAAAACAATGGTGATGACCTCTCCGCCACGGCCATAGCGGCCGTGCCGAAGGGGCCTTCGACCCCTTAAGGGCCTCAGGTAAGCCCGCCGGTTCCAAAGAGACCTTGTCTCTCGTGGCCTGCTCTCGGCCGCAGGCGAATCCTGTCCAACGTCACCCTGCGATTAACCCCTGCTGCATCCTGCGGCGGCCGGCTCGCGGTCAATGGAACCCCCGTCTCGATAGAGCATGCCGGCTGCCCTGAAGGAGACAGCTTATGAAATCGCTATCCGTTCATCTTGATCGTCTTGAGAAAGTCCTCAAGGCCCGCGGCATCCCCTGCAAGCGTCATCAAACCCTGGAAGTCGCTGCCGCCGCGTTCGGCTACCACAACCAGAACGAACTCACCGCTGCTGGCAAGGCGGGCGATCTCAATCCGCCGATGGCCGAGCCCATCGGGGAAGTCGCCCTGCCGTCGGGGGAGACAATCATCGTGGTTCGTGATCCCCTTGCCAACTCCGCCTATGCGGTAGACCAGGCCTTCGTCGACCAAGTGGTTGCCGAGGAGCGCGCCGAGATCTTCGGTCCCACACCTTACGGACACCTTCTCAACCTGTCGCGCCTTCTGGACGATGAGATCCTGCCGCTACAGGCAAGCCTGGACGGCATCGGCGCCTCCGACACCGTGGAAATTCCGCTCTTCATTGGAGAGGTCAGCCATAAGCATGGAGACAACCTCTATGTGATGGCAACACAAGAGGCCCTCGACGCGGAAGTCGCCGATTACTGCCGGTCCAGTCTGTTCAATGACTGGACGTTCCGACCCGGCAACGCGGCAGACGCTGGTGACGATCTTACCAAGCTCTCCGACAAGGAGATCATCCGCCGATACTTCGACGCACCGCACGAAGAATACCTCAACACGTCAACCGACACGCTGAGAGTGCCGCTGCCGCTCCTTCGTGAACTCCTTGGTGTTGTCCCGAGCGCAGTGTCGGAGTCGAAGAAGCCCAGAAGCGAAACGCGGGGTTCGGCGGGCGTCGCACCCCAGTCACTCCCGAGTACTACTCACTCCAATGCTCCGGCATTGATCGCCGGGATCGATAGTGTTTGGGACGATCACCCCGACTATCCGTCCGAGGATTGGAAGTACGAGGTCGAGAACGGCGATACCCGCCGCGGATATTGGGATTGGGTTGCGTCAAAGATCGAAGAGGCAGAGGAACAAGGCGATGAGCCTGAAGATGCCAACGGTCTGCCACCCGTTCACAAATGGGTCTCGGACGAGCCTGATACGTATGCCGGAGGCCTCTTATATACGACCAACGGGTGCTGCGAGTCGGCCCACGGTGGACCGCGTCTTCTCCAAAAACTTGGACTTCAATGGAGCCTCGACGACGACGGCTTCTTCTATCCATTGACCCAGAAGGAAAGCGCGTTCGTGGGCGAGGACGGTATCGCGCTTCCGAACGGCTACTGGCCACACATGGCCTATAGCTGCCTCTATGAAGGCCGGAAGTTCGCGTGCCCCACCATTGAGGTCGGCTATGGCCAGGAAGGCGAGGGAGACCGTATTACGGTGCTCGCGAAGCTCAAGTCATATGCCGAAGAGATCCAACCCCGCCTGCAGGCGATCGGCGGTCACGTCATCGTCGAGGAAGACGAGCCGGACGAGACCAGCCATACACTGCAGGTCCTGATCCCCTTCGACTGGATCGTCCAGAACGCCGCTGACTTCGATGAATGGAAGATCAAGCTTGCCCGTCTGATGATGCCGGCTTCGGGCCCGAAGGTCACTGCAGAGTTTACCCCTCAGGCATGGGTGGGGGATTATGCAATGGCGGTTGATCCGGAAGGTGACACTGTCTGGGACATAACGGCCGAGATCGTAGCCATGGGACGCCAGAAGGCGATGGAGCTCGAGGACGATCAGCACAACACGGACGATCTTCGCTACACCCAGAATGCCCCGAAATGGGTTCAAGACTGGGGTGGTCCATTCCGGGTCGAGGTTGCTGAACAGATCCAAGCCTTCTACGAGGCCGTGGATAAGCAGTCCTAAGCCCTTGGCCTGGTGACCGGCGGGGCTTCGGGAGTGGCGGCAAAACCCGCCGCCGCTCCCTCATTGCGGTTTTAGTGGAAATCCCGCGTTGCAACCCTGATGACCGGAGCCTCCACAATTTGCTCCGGCAATTCTGCCTCCCGCGCATCAACGATCTCCCTTGCGCCCTCCCGGAGGCGGTCGCGGGTACCGATTTTCGCCTCGTCGCCGCGTCCATGGCGCATGCTGAAGGGATCATCCCGGTCGCCGACGCTGCGCAACAGGTCTGACAGGTCGATGAGATGCTCGGCGATCAGGTGGGTTACTCCGCCCTCACGCTGATAGCGTCCCCGCACCGCCATCATGCCGGATGAGAGGATCAAACGGCGCTGCTTCTCGAAAAGGGACGGCCAGACGATGATGTTGGCCACATCAGTCTCATCCTCGATGGTCATGAACATCACGCCCTTCGCCGATCCCGGCTTCTGGCGCACCAGGACCAGACCCGCAATTGTGAGCCGCTGGCCGTCTCGGACGCGACGTAGGGTGGCGCAGCTATGAATCCTTCGCTCCCGTAACTCACCGCGCAGGAAGGCGAGGGGATGCTGCCGCAGGGTCAGACCTTTCGAGCGATAGTCCTCCACCACCTCCCGGCCTTCCGTCATCGGAGTGAGTGCCACTGAGGGTTCGGTACTCTCGGACCGGATGACCCGGTCCCGTTCGTCGGCCGCGGCAAACAGGGGCATGACCTCGTCCGACAGCCCCCGGATTGTCCACAAGGCATCGCGGCGACTTACCCCAAGGGAGCCAAGCGCATCAGCCTCGGCCAGGCGCTCAAGGGCTGACACCGGGATTTCAGCACGCCGCCAAAGCTCCTCGATCGAGCTATAGGGTGTTTCGCCCCTTGCAATCGGGATCATGCCGCCGTCGGCATTAGCGAGCCCTCTCACCATGCGCAGCCCCAGGCGCACCGCAAAGCGGTGCCGGTTGCGCGTCGGCTCCAAGGTACAGTCCCAACGGGAGTAATTGACGTCGACGGGCCTGATCTCGACCCCATGAGCCCTTGCATCCCGTACCAGTTGGGCAGGAGCATAGAAGCCCATCGGCTGGGCATTCAAGATCGCGCAGCAGAACACGTCCGGATGGTGCCGCTTCATCCAAGAGGAGGCATAGGCGATCTTGGCAAACGATGCCGCGTGGCTCTCCGGAAAGCCGTAGGATCCGAAGCCTTCAAGCTGCTTGAAAGTCCGTTCGGCAAATTCCGCATCATAGCCTCGGGTGATCATTCCCTGGACCAGCTTATCCCTAAACTTAGTCACGCCGGCCGTCAGCTTGAACGTCGCCATAGCTCGCCGAAGCTGATCAGCCTCGGAAGGGGTGAATCCGGCACACTCAATGGCAACCCGCATCGCCTGTTCCTGAAACAGGGGCACGCCCAGGGTTTTCTCCAGAACACGCTGCAATTCCGGGCGAGGATATTCCGGCTTTTCGCGGCCCTCCCGTCGGCGCAGGTATGGGTGCACCATATCGCCCTGGATCGGCCCGGGACGGACGATCGCCACCTGGATAACGATGTCATAGAAGTTCGCTGGCTTAACCCGTGGCAGCATCGCCATCTGGGCGCGGCTCTCGATCTGGAACACGCCGACCGTGTCCGCCTTCTGGATCATCTCATAGGTTTTTTGATCATCGAGCGGGATCGACGACAGATCGTGCTCAACCTGCTTGTGCTCCCGCAGGAGATCAAAAGCACGGCGCATGCAGCCGAGCATTCCCAGCCCCAGCACATCGACCTTCATGAACTTCAGGGTATCGATGTCGTTCTTGTCCCATTCGATCACCTGGCGGTTTTCCATCGCTGCCGGTTCAATCGGCACCAAGTCATCAAGACGTTCCTGCGTCAGGACAAAGCCGCCCGGGTGCTGGGAGAGATGGCGCGGCGCTCCGATCAGCTCGGAGGCGAGTTCCAGGGTCATCCGAAGACGCGGGTCGCTCAAATTGAGATTGAGCTCCTTCGCCTCCTTGTCAGTCACACCCTCGTTGCCCCAACCCCAGACAAGACCGGATAATCCTGCCGTGACATCCTCCGGCACGCCCAGCACCTTGCCGACCTCACGGACGGCGCCACGGGCGCGGTAGGTAATCACGACGCCCGTCAGGGCCGCACGGTGCCGGCCATAGGTGTCATAGATCCACTGGATCACCTCCTCACGACGCTCATGCTCGAAATCCACGTCGATGTCCGGTGGCTCCCGGCGCTCCTGAGACACGAACCGCTCAAAGAGCAGATCGTGTTCGGTGGGATTGATGGAGGTGATGCCGAGGACGTAGCAGACGGCGGAGTTCGCAGCCGAGCCCCGCCCCTGACACAAGATCCCCCGAGACTTCGCAAAGCTCACGATCGCATGGACCGTCAGGAAGTAAGGGGCATACCCCAACTCCTCGATCAGATGGAGCTCATGACGGCAGGTCGCCGCCACTACGTCAGGGACACCCTCCGGATAGCGCTTGGCCGCACCCTCCCAGGTTAAGCGCTCGAGTTTCTCCTGGGCGGTCTCGCCGGGGTCCGTCTCCGAGGGATATTGGTACCGCAGCTCGTCCAGGGAGAAGGTGCATTGGTCCAGGATTTCACCGATACGCCAGAACGCCTCTGGATGACGCTCGAAGAGGCGCTGCATCTCTGCCGGATCCTTGAGGAATCGATCGGCATGGCGATCCAGCCGAAACCCGGCTTCATCGATGGTGCACCGCTGGCGGATGCAGGACACCACATCCTGCAGGCGACGGCGGGAGGGGTGATGGTAGAGTACGTCACCCATGGCAACCGTCGGCACCTTCGCCGCCTGGGCCGCTTGCTCCACATAATACAGGCGCGCGTGCTCGTTGGGCGCAAAACGGCGGATGAGAGCCATATAGGCTCGATCCCCGAAGGTCGCCTTCAGCCGCGCGAGGTTCGATTTAAGCTCTTCATCCGCATCGTCGCCGAGGAGAATGGCCAAAAGCCCCTCCTGCCACGCGGTGACATCCTCCCAGGTGAGAAGGCATCGCCCCTTGCCGGCCCGGCTCTTGCCGACGCTCAGCAGCCTGCAGAGGCGCGAATAAGCGGCACGATCCGTCGGATAAACCAGCAGCGAGGTCCCGTCTGTCAGATCCAGTCGGCAACCCACGACAAGCCGGAGACCCGTTTCCCGTGAGGCCTCATACGCCCTCACGATCCCGGCAAGCGAGTTGCGATCGACAATTCCCAGCGCGGTGATCCCAAGGAGCTTCGCCTGCTCGAACAATTCGGCCGGACTGGAGGCTCCTCGCAAAAAGCTGAAGTGGCTGGTGACCTGCAACTCGGCGTACATCAGCCGAAGAACCCATGCATCCACCAGCGACCGCCCTCGGCCATAGGGGCATCGCGGAAGATCCAGAACCGGCCGCCCCGATCGGTTTCGATGCGATAATAGTCCCGAGAGGGGCCATCCTTATCTCCGGCCCACCACTCCGGCGCGATCCGTTCCGGACCATCAGCATGGATCACCTTATGCCGGACCTTGCGCCAGACGATGAGGGCAGGGGGGTGATCCGGGACAAGTGCCGTCGCCACCACGTGCTCCGGCGGATCGAGCAGACGGGGCGGTCGCGGCAAGTTTTCGGGCCAGACTTCCCCAGTCGGCGGAGCGAGCGGTGAGATCCGCTTTACCATCCGCTCAGGCACCAGGGTCTGAACAGGGGCCAGGCGATAGACGCGGGCGCTGCCCACTTTCGCGCTGAGCCGGTCAACAAGACGGCTCAGGTCCACATCCTGCGTTTCAGCGGCATCGATGCCCCTGGCCTCCACCTGCGCTTCGGCGAATGGCTCGACCTTGCTCGCCACAAGAACCATCTCCTCAATGCCGAAGCCTGGATCGATTGTTTCCAGTCGCTCATCAAAGAGTTTCGCAAGGTGGGCGTACTCCCGGGTCGCTTTGGCCGTGCCAACCCGCAGCGAGGCCCCCTTCTGGTCGACCCGGCGGAGGATCAAATCCAATCGCCGCACACCCTGACCTCGTTTGACAAGCTGGCCGCACAGGTCCTCGGCCAAATGCCTGACCACCTGCTGAAGATGCTCCAGCCGGCCAATCGGCTCCGCAAAGGCGCGGCTCGCCATTGCCGTTTCGTGCGGGATCAGCGGGTTGATCGGTTCAAAGGCATGACCCAGCGCCTGGTCGAGCCTGAGCGCCACGTCTTTCCCGAAGCGGCGAACCATCGGCGCCCGGGGCATGGCCGCAAGCTGACCGACACGATCGACCCCAAGCTTTTGCATCGTGGCCACGGTCTGGGAAGGGATCCTCAAGGCGGCGACCGGCAAGGTTGCTACGGCCTCGACACTTCGGCCCACTGGAATAATCCCTCCGCCTCGAAAGCGGGCGGCTGCCCATGCAGTCCCCGGCGCATCGGCAATCGCAGCCTTCGCGTTGATCCCCTGACCCGACAGACGACCCAAGAGGTGCTCAAGCAGCTTCTCCTCGCTGCCAAAGAGATGGGCCACACCCGCGATGTCGATCCAAACTCCGTCCGGCGGATCGAGGGCGACGACCGGTGAAAAGGCGATCGCCCACCGTGCCAACCGCTCCAATGCGGCCCTGTCCTCCTCTGGCGTGGCATCAACCACATGGAGGTTCGGAACACGGGCTTGTGCCTGGGCAATGGGAAGTCCTGGACCGAGACCCAACTCCAATGCCTTGGGGCAGGCGCACCCGATCCGCCGGGCTGATCCGATTGATACGGCCGTGACCAGAGGCTCGTCGGGAGGAGGGCCACCATGCCGCCTGACCCGATCTGTTGACCAGGTCGGAAGATACACGGACACCATCCGCCTCATTCAAACCCCCTGCGCCAACCTTCAGACAAAGCAATCCCGACAGGAGGATCGGCACTACGCGGCCGATTCACTCCAGTTTCGCGGAACATAAGGCGAACGTCGGAGGCGAGGAATAGGATCCCTTTGAACAGGAGTCAGTCCTGTGAATAGCGTGAACAAATCAGGATCATCCATGATTTGTTTACCCTTAACTCAGCGGTCGCCAAATCGCGGAGACACCGTGCCAACTGGGCGAGGGTCTGCTATAAAAGGTGGAAAGTACGCAAATCATTTCTGATTTCAGAAACGAAATTCAGGGGCCTTTCACGCCGATGCAACAGGCAGAACTCGCTTCTCCCGCAGATCCCGTTGTGACATTTATCACCGACGCCTACCGGGCCCTGACGGATCTCGGATTGCGAAATAAGATGATTTCGCTTCCGGCCGCGAGCTCACGTGGGCGTTCGATTGACCTCGCCGTTGATCCAGACTCGTTGGTCTCACTACTCTCACAGCAAGAGACTCGCTGGAAAATCGGATCTGACCAACTGCCGCTGGCTCGAGAGTCCCAACGCTCAGCGGCGGAGCTTCGCCGCTCGATCATATCGTTGATAGCCGATGCGGAGATCGTCGCCAGCGAACAAGGCATCGAAACCCGCCGGCTGGGCATAGGAGCAATCGAGTGGAAGGACGCCGATGGTGAGATCCGAATGGCTCCTTTGTTTACCATGCCAGTAACGGTCGCAAACGACCTCACGATTGCTCAGGCTGGACCTTTAGAGCCGAACGAGACATTTCCACTCTTCGCAGCTTCGTTTGGATGTACGGTTGGGATCGACCCAACAAAACTTCCCTCTCGCGCATTGGCAGTGAAGGCCCACACGGTCGAACCAGTAAAAGCCGGTGGCATAGCAGTTCTGGGGTATAAGGCGCGTGTGAACCTTAACCTCTATGCTGGCAAAAGCGCGGCGATGCACCGAGCCGTGGATCTTTCCGCTCGGCCGCACTTGGCCGAAGTTGGTGCACTTCGTATTCTTGCAGGCCTACATGCAGCGAGCCCGAGAAATCATCTCGAAACATCAAACCTGCATATCGTCGATGCCGACTTAAGCCAGGACGAGGCCGTCACTGCCGCCAGGGCAGGGGAGTCCTTCGTCCTTCAGGGCCCGCCCGGAGCAGGCAAGTCGCAAACTATCGTCAACGTCGTTGCTAATCTGCTTAATGACGGGAAGCGCGTCCTTGTCTCGGCCGAGAAAACCGCCGCATTGGAAGTCATTGCCGATCGCTGGCCGAAGAACGCTCAAAACGTTGTGGGCCCAGTCCTTCTCACTGAGGGAGGAACACCATTGGGACCCGAAGCTCAGTTCGCCGTCGCAACCCCAGCAGTCGCAGCCCTGAAAATTCCTCCTGGCGTCTCATTCGACACCCTGATCGTTGATGAGGCATCTCAGATGAGGCTAGCTCATTCCGCTGTCGTCGCCGCGTTGGCGGACCAGATCATCGTTATTGGTGACTCACAGCAGATGGCGCCGAGCAACCTGTTCGCACGTGTCGGCCAGACCCAAGTTTCGGCAACCATGATCCGTAGTCTCCTGGATCACGCCGTCGCCTCAAACATGCCGTCACGGGTCCTCAAACAGCATTACCGCTCCAAGCACGAGAGCCTCATCCTCTTCTCGAACAAGAACTACTATGGAGGCCAGCTCGATATCATTCCGTCTCCACTGCGCAACGGATCCCTCGGAACTACCTTTAAATTCGTACCCGACGCGATCTACGACCGAGGCGGAGCCGGCGATAACGTTGTTGAAGCAAATGCCTTGATCTCGGATGCACTAGAGATCGCGAAGGAGAACAACTTCCGAAGGAGAAATCCACTGGGGGGCACGCCTCGCTCTGTGGGCATTATCACGCTGAATGAAAATCAGCGCGATCTTATCCTTACCCAGCTTCCGGAAGCGCTGGAAGGACAGGGCCTATCCGAGCTCGACCTAGCCGGAACAAACGGGCACGAGAGGCACTTCGTCAAAGCTCTTGAGAATGTCCAAGGCGATGAGCGCGACATTGTTCTAGTTTCAACAACTTATGGCCGAGACCGGAAGCAACGATTCATCGCCAATCTTGGCGTACTCTCACAGCCTGGGGCTGCGAACCGAGTCAACGTGCTTGCGACCCGCTCGAAATGGAAGACAGTTGTCTACCATTCATTCGACTTGGAGTTGCTAGACGATGCCAACAGTGATGGCGCCCGGGCACTGAGGCGTTACTGGAAAGAATGTCAAAACGGCTCGGTTATCGATCCAGCCATTCTTCCCCTCGAAGCTAACGATCCTAGTGATGATCTCGAGGTAGCTTTCCGCCTGATGCAGAAGCGGCTTAAGTTCGAACGGTACTTCGTTCACAAGTTCCCGCGCTTCTTGGCTGGATTCGAAAAAGATGACCCACAGCGGTACGTCATAAGCTTCTACATCACGGGACTTCATTCGCCTCTGCAAGAGGCTTCGGACATTGCTCGCATCAAGGACGCTGGATGGCAGCTCTGCCGCATCCCGATCGACGAGTGGCGAGCCGACCCAGAGAAAATGGCCGATGGCGTCTACCGCGTCATGTCCAAGGCCTCGCTGGTGAAAATCGACCTGTAGGTAACGCAGATGGGCCGGCCCAACATATTGAAATCGCATGCGGAATCTCCGAACAGGTTCCATAACGTATCTTATGCGAAATTATAACGTTGCGCCTCAACGAACAAGAGATCAGCCTTGAGTCCCTCCCCCAGAGTTCGTGCCTCGATCCGGAAGAAAGTCGACAACCTCACGGCTGTCCTTTCGGCAATGCTGGAGATGACCGAGGACGGTTTTGATTCAATGAAGAAGTTGAAAGTTCAACGTCCCTTCAGACGATCAAAGCTAACGCGGCTTCGCCGAGAGTTCTTAGTCCTCCAGCAAGGCGCACTCGCTGCGGATAATCCGATGCCGGACATCGCTGCAGGCAAAGAGATGGCTGCTGCGATCAGCCAGTTGTACACCCAATTAATGGATGGCCTCGAAGCCCATTATCGAAGTTATACGACGAAGACCGGGAAAGAGCTGCTGAAGGTGCTCAATAGCATGCGGCGGTGCTTCGCATCCGTAGCCCGCGAGGCGCTTCCCTAGACGTATTTAGTCTCACAACCCTTCACAATTCGAAGCGAGAAGAAAATGATCAACTCACCTGAAAGCAATCGGCCTCTCGGCTCAAGAATAGCTGAGATCAACCAAACCTTGAGCGAAATGCTTGCCCGAAACGAGGCGTTGTACGCCATGATGGAGGAGTTGAACCTTAAAGCTCCCTTCGACAGGTCGGACTTCGACTGGACACGGGAGGAGATCACAACATTGCACAACCGCCTCCAAGCAGCGAGCGGTCCAAACTCTCTTGCTGGATTGGTCGTAAACCACGCAAACCTCTTAGGCGCGAAATATCTTCGGCTCGTTGATTGCATTGAAGCGGAAATTGCTCGGCAAGCGCCCGAGCGTGCCAAAGCGCTTAAGGAGTGGCTTACTGGAATCCAACAGCACGACAGTGCAGTTGACACTAAGTCATGTCACTAACTGCCGCGGTTAATAGGAAAATTCGATGAATACCCTCCCTCCCGTGACAGACCTTCACATTGCTCCGCTCTCATCCGACATCCTGATGAATGAGATCGAAACGCTCTGGGGGCTTCAAATCGGCATCCTCGACGAAATCGATGAGCAAATCGAGGCGGCCGAAGACATGGGCGCCGAAACCCACATGTTAGAAACACGGACTGAGGAGTTGCGGGACGAGATAGTGACCACGTTCTCCCGTCTCAGAAGCGCCGGGAACAACGACGCCGCATGGGAACGGGCGTTCCTCCGAGCTGGAGCCTTGTATGAGGAACTTGTCAGCTTTCGCACGCTGGTTAGTTCGGAAGTCATGCTGATCGCAGGGGCAGCCGAACTACAGGAGGCAACCCCGCCACTGGCGTTCCTCCATTAAGGCCTCATCCCAGGCCCTTCCGCTTCGTCAGAGCATCCAGCCGCCCAGAGAAACGATGACAGCCGATTTCGAGTCCCTTTGGGAACGGGTCGAGGCAATTCCTCACCCAGGGCCCGCGCCGAAGCCGCAAGCTTCTACGATCCTCCCGTCACGCCAGGCGCGTTTCTATCGGCGCCTCCTTGATGGCCGCCAGGTCACCCTCGCCCTTGC